>NZ_BADW01000211.1:0-15347 GCF_000241165.1 Pseudoalteromonas sp. BSi20439 | reverse complement strand
AATCTCTTTAGGGTTATTTGTATTTTTTATTCACTCTATTTCAAAAGCAATTCAAGTTGATAACGTATTAAATGGGTTGTTTAGGCAAACCAAAAAAGAAATTCAAGACATTATCAATATGCAAAATGAAAACCCCGTTGATAACTTTCCCGAGTTTTCAAACTGGCATTCAATAAATAGTACGACCGAGGGTTACTACAAAGGGGTTCACACTAATAAATTGTGTGCCCTGCTAGCAGATGAAAACATTGAGCTGTTTATTACGGTTAAGCAAGGTTACTTTACAGTTAAAGGTTACCCGTTTTTAAAATGTAATAAGGATATTTCTGAGAACGAAGCGTTAATTGAGAAAATCCTAGACTGTTTTATATTTTATATAGAAGAATACATTAGTGACCATTACCGCTACGGTTTAACGCAAATTTCTGAAATTGCGGTAAAAGCTATGAGCCCAGGAATAAACGATCCGGGTACTGCCGTTAAATCTATTGATATGTTGAGTATATTATTAATAGAACGACTAAAGATTAATGCAATAAATTATTCATGCTATGAAAAAGATGAGCAACCATTGTTGTACTTTCATGAAACCAGTTTTGATGAACTACTTCATGATAACTTCACCCCTTTACGCAATTATGCAAAAGCCGATGCCTATGTAATGACTAACGTTATTGAGGCATTTAAAAATATTTTATTTATTGCTAATGAGAATGTGGATGCACGAAACAGTGTGTTTAATTATTTAAATGCCATTGTTGATGATATTAATCAGCACATAGTTAACGAATACGATCGTCAAGAGATTAGTAATATGCTGTATGCCATTGTGCGTATTAGTGAGTCACAAGGAAAGCAGTTGGTGGCACGATTTGAGCGCCACCCACCTATAAGCGCTTAATCAATATAATAAATTGCGTAACTTGATGCGCTTATTGTAATTTCACCAGCATGATATGCATCGGGTACATAGTTGCTCGGTGCACCATCAGCCATCATTACTTTTTCACTGCGCATGTAAGGTACTGATGGCATATCAAGCGGACTTAAAGACGCACTATATAAGCCTTTCAATTCAACATCAAAATCAGCACTTAATTCTTTTGCCGCTGCTTTAGCTTGTTTAATTGCCATTTTTTGCGCTTTTTTATGCAGCTCATCATAGTTGCTCGCTAAAAATTGGGTTTGCCTAATTTCATTAATGCCATTATTAACTAAGCTTTGTAAAAGCTCAGGGTATTTATTAATCGCAGAAAGTTTAATTGTCAGCGTTCTCGATACTTTAAAGCCGGTAAACTCTTGCTTACCTGTTTCACGGTTATATTGATTATCGCGATAGATTGAGATTTGACCAGCATTAATATCGGCATCAGCTACACCTAGTTTTTTTACTAAACTAATTGCGTTGGCCATAGTGGTATCGGTTTGTTTTTTTGCGGCAATTAAGTTTTTATCTATTTCAGTAATACCTACTGTTAATAGAACATGATCGGGCATAGTTGTTAGTGAAGCTTCACCTTTAACATAGATATGCGGCTCTTCAGGAGCACTGGTTGCATAGGCTGACGTACTCAGCAAAGCAGCCGTTATAATCGAAAGCGTTTTCATAAGTCTATCCTTTTAAATTTGATTGCCTTAGTTAACACCTTATGTGGTTAATTGCAGATGAACAAGCATAAAAAAACAGGCAAAAGCCTGTTTTTTAGTAATGAAGCATTAAATGCTGCAACGCTTGTAGTTACGATACTTCGGTAACCAGTAGTTTCTGTCGATGGCTGCCCACAGTGCATCATCTGAAATTTCAAGGGCAACGCCCTCTTCAATCGCTTTTTTAGCGACTGCAAAAGCAATGCGTTTACTCAGCGTTTCAATTTCTGTTAACGCAGGTAATAAGCTACCTTTACCTGTATTGGCTAATGGTGATGACTCTGCCAACATTTCGCTCGACATAATTAACATTGCATCGGTAATACGCGTTGCTTTAGCAGCAATTACACCTAAACCAATACCAGGGAAAATATAGCTGTTATTACATTGAGGAATGGGGTAAGTCACGCCGTTATAAACAACTGGGTCGAATGGGCTACCTGTGGCTACAATCGCTTTACCATCAGTCCATTTGATAACATCTTCTGGGTAAGCTTCTACTTGTTTAGATGGATTACTTAACGGGAAAATAATAGGTGCTTCACATTTCGCGTGCATAGCGCGAATAACTTGCTCAGTAAATAAGCCCGGTTGACCTGATACACCAATTAAAATATCTGGTTCAGCGCAGTGCATTACATCTAATAATGACGCGTATTCGCCACTGTAAGTCCAATCGGCTAGGCAGCTTGTTGGTTGCGCTAACATTTGTTGGAAGTCGCGTAAGCCTTCCATGCCATCAGTTAACAAGCCAAAGCGGTCAACCATAAACACTTGGCTGCGTGCTTGTGCTTCACTGATGCCTTCAGCCACCATAGTGCTAACAATTTGTTCAGCAATACCACAACCTGCAGAGCCTGCGCCGACAAACACGACTTTTTGAGTCGATAGTTTAGCGCCTTTAACACGACAAGCTGCTAATAAAGAGCCCACAGTAACCGATGCAGTACCTTGAATGTCATCATTAAAGCTACAAATTTCATTACGGTAACGCTTTAATAATGGCATAGCATTTGGTTGTGCAAAGTCTTCAAATTGCAGTAACACGCTTGGCCAACGACGCTTAACCGCTTTAATGAATAAATCTAAAAACTCATCGTACTCATCTTGCGCAATACGCTTATGTCGAGCACCCATGTACATTGGGTCGTTTAATAGTTTTTCGTTATTGGTACCTACATCAAGCATAACCGGTAATGTGTACGCTGGGCTAATACCACCACAGGCGGTATACAAAGAAAGCTTACCAATTGGAATCCCCATACCGCCAATACCTTGGTCGCCCAAGCCTAAAATACGTTCGCCATCGGTAACCACGATAACTTTAACTTTACCTTTAGTGGCATTACGTAAAATATCGTCAATTTGAAAGCGATCTTCATAAGAAATAAACAAACCACGGGCACTGCGATAAATATCAGAAAACTTCTCACAGGCATCACCCACCGTTGGGGTGTAAATAATAGGCATCATTTCTTCAATATGATCGCGTACCAAACGGTAGTAAAGCGTTTCGTTATTGTCTTGAATGGCACGTAAATAGATGTGCTTATTTAAGTTGTCATTAAAACTTGAGTACTGTTGGTAACAACGCTCAACTTGCTCTTCTATT
The DNA here is from genome assembly GCF_000241165.1 of Pseudoalteromonas sp. BSi20439. Taxonomy (NCBI): domain Bacteria; kingdom Pseudomonadati; phylum Pseudomonadota; class Gammaproteobacteria; order Alteromonadales; family Pseudoalteromonadaceae; genus Pseudoalteromonas; species Pseudoalteromonas sp. BSi20439. The sequence goes on along the minus strand of NZ_BADW01000211.1, from coordinate 12,088 downwards.
GTTTCGTAACGAGGTGGAAGTAAACCAGCAAGATTAAAGTTTTCACGCTCTTTTTGGCTAAATGCACTTCCTTTATTCAATAACGGGGTTTCAATTAGGCCTGGGCCAGAATAAGGAATATAAAGATAATTTGGATCGGTATTTGTAGTCATATTTCCAAGCTTTACTGAATCTTAAATAATGATCTGCCATTATCATTGTTAAAGGCTAAATTGCAATGACATTTAAGCTTGTCAGACCATTGAAAATGTACAAATACAAGCGCTACTTTAGTATAAAGCCACTCATATTTGGTGAATATGTTAGCTGCCTGATGTGGGTTTAAAACGTTAAACGCGCTGCGTGCTTTGTTTAATGGTTACAACAGTGCCAATTATATTTAGGTTTGCTAATTTTTTTACGTTAGTTAACATGCTATTTTCAACCAAATAGTTATTAACTATTAATCTGTTACATTTAAAACAGCAGGCAGCAAACCTGCTGTTTATTATACATGTTTTAAAATTTAAATGAGGCTTTATTATTACTTAAATCAGATAACGCCATCCCTTCTCTGCGCGGATCGGCAGCGCCATACAAACGGTTGTTTTTTACCTCTACCGCATGCAAGCCTGAGTTTAGGTCAATCACACGTACATCATGGCCGCGCTCTTCAAGCTCTGGTACAAGCGCTTCAAGCTCAGTACCTTTCTCAAGGCTAGTATAATCATTACGATTAGTAGTACGCGGTAGATTAATGGCTTGTTGGGCGTTTAAATCCCAATCTAGAACACCAATAACCACTTGCGCTACATAATCAATAATACGACTCCCACCAGGAGAACCCACCACTAAGCGTAAGCTGCCATCTTGGTTAAATACCATCACCGGTGACATTGAGCTACGCGGGCGTTTATGCGCTTCTACTCTGTTAGCCACTAACTTGCCATTTTTACGTGGCGAAAGTGAAAAATCAGTTAGCTGATTATTTAAAATATAACCATTTACCATCACTGTTGAGCCAAACGCCATTTCAATAGAGCTGGTCATTGATACGGCGTTGCCGTTGCTATCAACAATCGATACGTGTGAGGTAGAGGGCAGCTCAAAAGAATCATCATTTGCATAGCTTAAGTAATCCACTGGATTGCCTGGCAATGCTTTTTGATCTTTTTCAGTAATTAATTTTGCGCGGGTGGCAATATAGTCTTTATTTAATAACTCTTGAGTAGGTACTTGGGTAAAGTCAGGATCGCCAATGTATTTATTACGATCGGCAAATGCAATACGTGAGGCTTGGCTAAAGTAATGAATTGCCTCGGCGCTATTGGCTTTAATATTTGCCATGTTTTTGTGTTCAAGCAAACCTAAAATTTGTAGCACTGCAACACCACCACTGCTAGGAGGCGCCATAGAGCACACATTATACACTCGATATTTTATACAAACGGGTGCACGCTCTTTACTGCTGTAATTAGCAAGGTCTTGCACAGATAATTTACCAGGCGCGATTTTTGATTTTTGCACCGCTTTTACCATGGCTTTAGCGTTATCGCCTTTGTAAAACGCATCTATTCCTTTTGAAGCAATATCTTTATATAAATTAGCCAGTGGCTGATTTTTTTTAATACTACCTACTTCAATTACTTTGCCATTAGGGAAAAAATACTCATTAATCACCGGCATACTCATTACGCCTGGGTTTAGTTGCCTAACCAGTAACCCATGTAATCGAGGCGATACTTCAAACCCTTGCTCAGCAAGGGTAATTGCAGGTTTAAATAAGCTAGCCCAAGGTAAGGTGCCATACTGTTTATGGGCGCTGGCAAACGCATGTAATATACCAGGTACGCCTACAGAGCGGCCACCTACAACCGCTTCTATCCATTTTACTGCATTGCCGTGTTTATTTAAAAACAGGTTAGCATCGGCATTACTCGGTGCGGTTTCGCGGCCATCAAAGCTGGTAAGTTTATTATTAGCTTTGTTGTAATACATCATAAATGTACCACCACCAATGCCTGATGATTGCGGCTCGACTAATGTAAGTACTAATTGTGTGGCAATAGCGGCATCAACAGCACTACCGCCTTGGGCTAAAATGGCTCTACCCGCTTGTGAAGCATACGGGTTTGCCGCGGCAACCATATATTTATCACCAGCCACTAATTGTTTTTGTACAACGCCAGTAGCCGCTTCAGGCTCACGTGTTTCAATTTGGCTTGCTTGCTGTGCAAATAAAGGTAAAGACAGTGCACTTAAAGAGAGAGCAAATAAAGAGTGGAGCTTAAAATTCATAATTACTGATTAAACTTAAATTGCATGGAAGATAATTGGCATCTTAAAGTTAAACAGGCACAATATGCAAAAATAAATATAAAAATGATCCCTAAATGCTTAATTTACCTCTTCAGCCGCGCTATGTTTTCCCTCCTTTGTGTTTAATTTTATTAAGCTCACTTTTAGCATGGCTGGGTATAAACGACGAACTTGAATTTAATCGTCAACTGATTGAACGAGGCCAACTATGGCGTTTATTTACCAGCCAATTTGTACATGCCAACTGGGCGCACTTAGGGTTGAATTGTGCCGGTATCGCGCTTATATGGTTATTGCATGGTGAGTACACATCACCAAGCAGATATGGTTTTAATATTGCCACATTGGCAATTTGGTGTGGCTTAGGTGTTTTTTGGTTTTGCCCCACAATTACAATTTACACAGGGCTTAGTGCCCTATTGCATGGCGTGATCATTTGGGGAGCGATAAAGGATGTCACTGTTGGACTTAAATCGGGTTATGTGTTGTTTATTGGTGTGTGGGTAAAGTTAATCGCTGAACAAATAAATGGCCCTAGTGCTGATATAGGCGCATTGATCAACTCAACGGTGGCTGTTGATGCACATTTAATTGGCGCGATTGGCGGCGCATTGTTGGGCGTTCCTTTAATTATTAAATTCATCAGCAAAAATAAAGAATAAAAAAGCGCCACATTGTGGCGTTTTTTATTAATTTACCGCTATTTATAGTGTTTCTTTAAACAACTTATAAATACGACGGTATTCGTCTAACCAGCTCGAAGGCTGCACAAAACCATGCGGCTCTACTGGGAAGATTGCTGTTTCAAAGTTTTCTTTCTCAAGTTCTATTAAACGCTGCACTAAACGCACTGAATCTTGAAAGAACACATTATCATCAACCATAGGCGCATTGATTAATAAATGCTTTTTAAGCCCTTCAGCATAGTAAATAGGAGAACTACGTTCATAAGCAATTGGGTCAACATCTGGGTGATTCAAAATGTTAGCGGTATAGCCCGTGTTGTAATGTGCCCAATCAGTCACAGGGCGAAGCGCCGCTCCTGATTGAAACAAATCTGGCGCGGTAAATAACGCCATAAAGGTCATAAATCCGCCGTATGAACCACCATAAGTACCAACCGCTTGAGTATCAACGTTGGCATTTTCAGCCATCCATTTTACGCCGTCAGCTAAATCTTGTGTTTCAGGTGTTCCCATTTGGCGGTAAATAGCAGTACGCCAATCACGGCCATAACCTTTAGAAGCACGGTAATCCATATCCATCACTACGTAACCTTCATCGGCAAGTAATGAATGAAACATAAATTCGCGAAAGTAACCAGACCAACCCATGTGTGAATTTTGCAGGTAACCGGCACCGTGGTTAAAAATAACCGCTTTACGGTTTTTACCTGTTTCACCTTCTTGGTAATCAGCCGGGTAATAAACTTTGGCGTATATTGGCTGATCTGTATGGCTTGAAGGCACAGCAACAATTTTAGGCGCCGTGAGTTTTTTAGCTAAAAAACGTCTCAGATACCGTGTTAGTTAAACGAGTTGCGGTTGTGTTTGCTTTAGCCTCAGCCACATAAAGCTCAGTGGGCATGGTAATTTTAGAGTGTCTTAATAATAACTTAGACTGATCTGGGCTTAAGGTATAATCCGTCATGCCATTTAAGTCTGTTACTTGCTCACTAACACCTGTTTGTGGGTTTACACGGTAAATTTCGTAAAGGCCAGGATGCTCAACATTCGCTTTATAGTAAATAGCGCTATTGTCATCAGTAAGGGTTAAATTAGATACTTCAAATTTACCCATGGTAAGCGCAGTCGCTTTACCATCAAGTGGCTTTTTATAAAGCTGACTATAGCCCGACTCTTCAGATAAATAATACAAGGTAGTGGAATCATTTAACCAACCAAAGTCGTTAAACGCATAGGCAATCCACGCATCGTCATGTAAACGATGTTGAGAGACAAGTTTGTTATTTTCAAAATCTACAGTGGCTAACCAACGATCTTTGTTATCCCATGCTTCAAGCATAATAGCTACTTGGCTACCATCATCGTTCCAGCTAATAGGTGATTGATTCCAACCCCAATCTGAAATAACGTTAATACCACGAGGCTGTTTTTTAGATTTATAGGTTTTGCCTTCACGGGCGTAGTTTTCTTTTTTAACCTCAGCAAGTACATCTTCATCAAAACCAGGTAAGGTATTGAACCCTAATGTGGTTTGGCTTTGATCTGCAAGGTTAATATAAACAAGCTCAGAAGTTTGCTTTTTAGAATCAGCTACGCGGCGGCGAACTTTTTTAGGCTCTATCGTCGCATCATCAGTGATGTAATTAGGCATAATATCGCCTTCACCACGCCATGAGCTTTTTTCTTGTACGACTACAATTAACGCATCGCCATTTGGAGAAAGCTCTGCTTCATCAACCGTGTTGCCATCGCCTAAATAATAATGAGTGTTAGCAATTGAGCTGTTATTAGCTTTTACTTGCTCTTTACGCGCATGCTTATCTTGTTTATTTTTGTGCTGCAGTGCAATGTAATCAATAAGCTTATGTTGCTCTTTGGCAATATAAGTTGATGGTTCTTTTACGCCTTGTGGTTTGTCAGCGAGTTTTAAATTGGCTATTTCGCGGGTTAAACCTGTGGTTAAATCCACTTTGAAAAAGATATTACCTTGACGATACGCTAAGTTACCATCGTTTAAAAACTGTGGTTTTGACTCAGTAGCAGAGCTTTGCGTAATTTGTTTAATTACGCCTGACTTTACGTTTTTGATAAATACGTTACCCTCAAACACATAAGCTTGAAGTGATTTATCGTTAGAAAAAACAGCTTTACTTGAACCAACACGGTGTAATTTTTCTAGTGCCACTTGCTCTGCTGTTTGTGAGTTTACAGCTTGAGTGAATAAATCTCTTAGCTCACTACCTTGCTGCTTACGCGCATAAATAATGGTACTTGAATCTGCACTCCAAAAAGCGCTTTGTGGCTGGCGTCCAATCCAATCAGGATGCGCCATGGCTTGTTCAAGGGTGATTTTTGATTCGCCCAAATCTGCGGGCGTGTTAACAACATTAGCAACGGTGATATTTGTTTGAATAGATGAGTCAGTAGAAGTTGTGGCGGTTGCGGTACAACCCGCTAACATAACACTTGATGCAACAGCGATTGCAACAAGTGTTTTAGAAGATGAGAATTTAAAAATCATAGTGCTTCTTGACGGTTATTATAATTAACCATATTTAAGCAGAAGCACCTTTATAATTGCAATTATTTAAGATAAACAACGCTGATATTGGGGTGAATAACCCGTTTATTCAACCGTTAAATCAAGCCATACCATGCGGTGGTCGCTTGATGCATTTCTATCTTTAATTAAACGATATAATTCGCTTTGCTTTTTCGGCCAAAATACACCGCCATCTTTAATGGTTAATCCATAGTTTGAAGGTAAAACGTAATCAACCCGTGCTTGCCAGCTAGCGGTATAATTTTTAGCATAAGCTTGTGAGTATTGCTCTTTAGCGCCCTCACTTGTTGGAATGAAGCCAGCGTTAATCAATGGGCTTTTAAGTATTTGATCTGTTGTATTAGTGCGCTTTTTATCACCCTCAGCAGTGGCATTTAAGTCACCTAAAATCACAAATCGGGATTGTGCTGCAAGGCCACCCTTTTTACCGTTATCATCATAGAGGTAACTTTCGTTATTAACGTAATCAGCAATGAGCCTAATTTCATCATGGTTGCGAATGCCATTTCTGTCTTCATCGCCATCAAACACAGGCGGTGTTGGATGCGACGCTAACATATGGACTACTTTATCGTTTACCTTTACGGGTATATCCCAAAAAGATTTAGAGCTTAAACGTAAAGCATTCCACTCTGCATCGTTATACCAATTGGTATTGGTTTTTGGGTCAACCGGCATTTTTACATTGGGTAAATCTTTGTGCTTAAAGGTTTGCAGGGTTCTGATATTGTCAAAATCAATTGGATAACGAGATAAAAACGCCATTGCATAATGGCCTTCAAAAAAACCAAAGCCCTGTGCATCACCCATTACACCGGTTTTTTTACCATCGTTGTCTAAGTCAAACTCAGTTGCTAAGCCAGTATTAACGGGGGCGATGTAAACGTATGGGTAATCAATTGCTGCTTGATTATTTTGCCCTACATTTAAGTAGTGGCTTTTAAAATACTCGATACCTTGCTCTTTTGGAATGTAGTCAAACTCATTGAGTAACACCACATCTGGGCGGACACGTTGGATTATTTCAGCAATATTTTTAATTTGCTGGTGGTCTGAACGAAGCGCGTTTACCAGTGCATCACTTTTTACTTGTTCATTTTTAGCGGTGTAATTAGTGGCGTCCATACTAACATTGAAGGTTGCTACGCGTAGCGATTCAGCCAATACAGGGCTGGTAGAAAAAACAGCAAATAACACACTGCTGATTGCTGTAATACTCAGATTACGTTTCATTATATGAATCCATCTATAATTAATAATAAAATAGTGCTGCTGACAATAACCCACAAAGTAATGGCCATCAAAAACGGCTTTATACCTGCTTGTTTAAGCACTGATAACGACAAACCACTGCCAATTAGGAACAGTGTCATCACTAATAATTGCTTAGCCGCACTATTAATAAGTTCCCATGTGGATGAAAACGACGGCATATAAGTATTAATTAATGCGGCTAATAAAAAGCCCACAATAAATAAAGGAATACTCGCCTTTTCGTCAGAGCGCATAAACACTCCCGCAACCGCTGTATAAGGAATGATCCACATCGCACGGGTCAATTTTACCGTAGTGGCAATACTCAGTGCCACAGCACCATAAGTAGCCGATGCCCCCACTACGCTGCTAGTATCGTGAATGGCTAATGCGGCCCACAGACCAAATTGCTGTTGGGTTAACTCAAAATAGTGCCCAATTGCGGGAAATAATAATAATCCCACGCCATTGAGTAAAAATACAATCCCTAAGGCAACAGCGACTTCGTGATCTTTAGCTTTTATGACCGGTGCCATAGCGGCAATGGCGCTGCCACCGCAAATAGCGGTACCAAATGAAATTAGCACGCCTGTATTACGATTAAGCTTAAAAACCTGGGTTAAAATCTCTCCAAGCCCGATTATGGCAGTAATACTAACAATTGTTAATACTAAAGAGCTGCGTCCCACCTCAATTACTTCATTAAAATCAACAGCAAAGCCTAAGCCCACAACGGCAAGCTTGAGCATCACTTTACTGGCCTTTTGAGAAAGCTCACTAAACGGGTTGCCTAAGGTAATGGCAAATATGGCGCCTAATACCAATGCACTTCCTGCTCCTATAAACGGAGTCATACACAGTGCCAGTAATAATATGAATGTTGGCTTATGCAGTTTAGCGATCATCATAGTTTTAAGCCCGAATAAGTTTATTAGTCAGTTTATGGACAACGGGGGCAACAAATACAACTGTGGGAAAAGCAATACAAAAAGCAAATAACCACGCTTTAAGCCATATAGTTACAATATTATCGACCATACCCACATTAAATATTGAAATAACAAATGACATAAACCCTGACATGAAAAGTGCCATAAAAAAAGCAAACACAATAGTACGAAACTTTGGATGAACCATTGAAAAACAACCTTTAGAAGGTAAAGCGATAAATTGCATTAAATTTATCGCTTTATTTTTTAACTTATAATAGCGATTTGCTGGTAGCTAATACACCTGGGTAATCCTGCTCTGGCAAGCAAGATGTAAGTTCACTTAGGCGGCTACCTAATTGCTGTAAACTCTCACCCGAAACATTAATATGCCCCATTTTACGACCGGGCTTAACGCCTTTACCATACCAGTGACTGGTTACATCCGCCGTTTTTAAAACATCAGCAGGAATATGTGCTTGGCCTAATACATTGATCATAGCAGTAGGTTGCTTAATTTGCGTATTACCCAAAGGTAACCCTGCAACAGCACGCATATGGTTTTCAAATTGCGAGCAGTGAGCACCTTGCTGTGTCCAGTGTCCTGAGTTATGCACTCGAGGAGCTATTTCGTTAACTAATAACGTACCTTGAACATCAAAAAACTCTATGGCCAATACACCTACATAATCAAGTTCTTGTGCTATACGAGTAAATGCCGAGGTCGCTTGGCTCTCTACTAAACTATTATCTTTACCGGCTAGTGAAAGGGTTAACACACCGTTTGTATGTTGATTTTCTGTAAGTGGATAAATTGCAACGTTACCCTCTTTGTCGCGCGCGCCAATAATAGAGACTTCACGATCAAACGGGATCATTTTTTCAGCAATAATTGAATGAGGTGCACGCTCTGTACCTGATGCAATAAAGTCAGCCATTTCAGCCCAAATAGTGTCTATTTCATCATCTGATTTTAAACGCCACTGGCCTTTGCCGTCATACCCAGCTTGACAGGTTTTTATTACTAACGGTTTGCCTAATGTTTTAACTGCTTGTTCAAGATGCGCTTTTTCAGTAATAAGTTGGTATGGCGCACAAGCTACTTTGGTTTTATCTAACAAGGCTTTTTCAAGTGAACGGTCACCACCGGTTTTTATTGCTTGTTTACCTGGATAAAACTTATTGCTATTACAGCAAAGCGTTAATACATCATCGGGAATATGCTCAAACTCAGCGGTAATCGCATCGGCATCATCGATAGCTTGCTCAAGTGTGGTTGAATACACTTGGTTGGTTAGCGGATGCACAATTTTTTGGCTGCCAACATCATAAGCAACCACATTTAAATTAAGCGGTGCGCCAGCAAGGCTCATCATTCGCGCAAGCTGCCCAGCACCTAAAATTAATATAGTCATTATTACTCTGCAGGATTTGGGTTAGCTAGAATAGTGTCGGTTTGCTCTTTACGGAACGCTTCAATTTTGGCGAAAATTTCAGGATTTTGACAGCCTAATATTTGTGCAGCCAATAAACCTGCATTAGCTGCACCTGGCTCACCAATAGCCAATGTACCTACAGCAACGCCCTTAGGCATCTGGCAAATAGACAATAATGAATCAACACCATTTAACGCTTTTGACTTAACTGGAACGCCTAAAACGGGCAATGATGTAAACGCTGCAGCCATACCCGGTAAGTGAGCCGCCCCACCTGCGCCAGCAATAATCACTTTAATGCCACGCTCGCTTGCTGAACTTGCGTAATCAGCAAGTAATTGAGGAGTACGGTGAGCAGAAACCACTTTAGTTTCATAAGCAATACCAAATTTTTCTAGCATCAGCGCAGCGTGTTCCATGGTTGGCCAATCTGATTTAGAACCCATAATAATGCCAACAGTCATAAATACTCCTCAGTAATGTATTTTAAAAATAGCGGACTTATGTCCGGTTTTATGGCGGGTATTATATACTTAAATACCGCAATAATGCGACCAGCAGGCAATAAAAAAGCCATGTTAAACATGGCTTTTTTAAAATGCTTGAAATACTTGCTGTTATGCTTCTTTACTCGCCAAGTATTCGCTGTAGTTTCCTCTAAAGTCGATTATTTTACCGTCTTTAATTTCCCAAATACGGGTAGCAACTGATGATACAAACTGACGGTCGTGAGACACAAACATCAGAGTACCTTCATATGCTTCAAGTGCTAAGTTAAGCGCTTCTATAGATTCCATATCCATGTGGTTAGTCGGTTCATCCATTAATAAGATATTTGGTTTATGCATCATGATTTTACCAAACAGCATACGACCTTGCTCACCACCTGAAATAACTTTTACAGATTTTTTAATATCGTTTTGCGAAAACAACATACGACCCAAGAAACTACGAACAACTTGCTCGTCATCACCCTCTTGCTGCCACTGCTCCATCCACTCAAATAAGTTCATGTCTTTTTCAAACTCATCGGCATGATCTTGTGCATAATAGCCAATGTTAGCATTTTCGGACCATTTAAACTCACCGCTTTTAGGTGCTAAACGCCCTGCTAAGGTGTTTAGTAGTGTTGTTTTACCCACACCATTCTCACCAATAATAGCAATGCGTTCACCTACTTCAACTAGGCCTTCTAATCCTGAGAATAAAGTTTCTTCAAAGCCTTGCGATAAGCTGGTCATTTCAAGCGCGTTACGGAATAACTGCTTTTCTTGTTCAAAACGAATAAATGGCGACTGACGTGATGAGGCTTTCACTTCGTCTAATTGAATTTTATCAATACGTTTTGCACGTGAAGTGGCTTGCTTTGCTTTTGAGGCATTAGCAGAAAAGCGCGATACAAACTGCTGTAGTTCAGCAATTTGGCTTTTCTTTTTGGCATTTTCACTCAATAAACGTTCGCGAGCTTGAGTTGCTGCAAACATATATTCATCGTAATTACCCGGGTAAATACGTAGCTCACCATAGTCAATATCGGCCATGTGTGTACAAACCGAGTTTAAAAAATGACGGTCATGCGAGATGATAATCATGGTACAGTCACGTTGATTAAGTACATCTTCTAACCACTTAATCGTGTATATATCCAAGTTATTGGTAGGCTCATCAAGCAACATGATATCAGGGTCTGAAAACAACACTTGAGCTAATAGTACACGCAATTTAAAACCGGGTGCGATTTCAGACATAGGACCGTAATGTTGCTCTGTCGCTATACCAACACCTAATAATAGCTCACCCGCTTTTGACTCGGCAGAATAGCCATCCATTTCAGCAAACTCAGTTTCAAGGTCGGCTACTTTCATGCCATCCTCTTCACTCATCTCAGGTAGGCTATAGATACGGTCACGCTCTTGTTTAATATCCCAAAGCTCTTTGTGACCCATAATTACAGTATCGATCACTGAGTACTCTTCGTAAGCGAATTGATCTTGATTTAGTTTAGCAACACGTTCATTAGGATCTGTGCTTACATTACCCGATGATGGCTCAAGCTCACCGCTTAGAATTTTCATAAACGTTGATTTACCACACCCATTGGCACCAATTAAACCATAACGGTTTGATTCGCCAAATTTAGCTGAGATATTTTCAAATAACGGTTTAGCACCAAATTGCATGGTGATGTTAGCTGTACTAATAATAGCGCTACCCTCCAAGGGAGACTGAAGTATTTAAATTGCGCGCAGTTTAAACCAAACGAGTGATTTTTTCTATGAAAGTTTATGTAACAACCTAAAGTAAAGAAGCGCTGTTTATTAACTATTAAAGCATTAAAACAGACAAAGGAATGGACGGATAAATGGACAAAAAAGCTGAGTAAAATTCACTCTTGTGCTGTTTATGCAGTAAAAATATGTTTAATAAAAAAACAATCGCCGTTACAGACAAATAACTAAATTAAACGTGCTAAACCGCTAATTGGTCGCATTTTACTTTTATTAACATTTTATACGGCTATATTAACGTTTTTTATAGTATTAGAGTTTTAGCTCTACCTATGCCGAAAGTAATAACTATGAAAAAAACTCAACTCCCCCTCCCCTGCATTTAAGCCAAATGTCTTATTCCAAAATTCGATAGTAGTTTATACGGCTACAAAATGAAAACAGCATTAACTTAAAATGAACAACACCCAATTTTTGCATTAATATTCATTGATAATTTTTCACTTTTGAGCCTTTTATTGCTTTGCTAGTCTGCACCACTTCAAATTTAGTAATCATAAAAACGTCTTTATTAGGCAAGGCACACACAATGAAAATAAAATTAGTATCGCTGGCGATTGCAGGTGTTTTAGCTACACCGAGTGTTTCAGCAATTGAAGTATTTAAGGATGAAAAAAATACAGTCGCTATTGGC
>NZ_BADW01000212.1:0-142 GCF_000241165.1 Pseudoalteromonas sp. BSi20439 | reverse complement strand
TTTATATGTGGTGGGTGATACTGGACTTGAACCAGTGACCCTCGCCTTGTAAGGGCGATGCTCTCCCAACTGAGCTAATCACCCACATATAAATTAAAACGCTACTATTAAAATAAACTAGTACTGGACTTTAACCAGTGAA
>NZ_BADW01000213.1:0-12814 GCF_000241165.1 Pseudoalteromonas sp. BSi20439 | reverse complement strand
AGCCAACCAATAAATAAAGTAATAAATAAACTAAATAGCGATTTAACTAGCACACTTTTTTTTGAACCAATTGGCAAACCATTAACACTATTCATTTTTTATCACTTCATACTGCTTTAACCACACGAACAGCTCTTTTAAAAATAAAGGTTTAGAAAAATAATACCCTTGTGCTGTTGCACAGCCTTGTTGCTGTAACCACTTTGCCTCAAATTCATTCTCAACCCCTTCAGCAATCACCGAAAAATTAAATTGCTTTGCCAAAGACAGTATCATTTTAATCATGTACTGATTGTTGTCATTAAATTCAAGATCACAGACAAAGTAGCGATCTATTTTTATCGACGTAGACGGTATTTCATTAATGTGAGCCAACGATGAGTAACCAGTACCAAAATCATCAATACTGACTTTAATACCTAAATCAATAAACCGTTCAAGTGCTTCTTTAATTAGGCTGTAATTACTAATAGCTTGTGTTTCGGTCACCTCAAGCTCAAGCATAGAGGGCGAAATATCGTACTCTTCAATTTTAGTTTTTATCTGCTCAAAATAACTTGGCTCAACTAAGTCATAAGACGATGCATTAAACGCAACGGGTAAGTTGTAGCCTTGCTTTTTAAGTTGGTTAATCACTTCGAGTATTTTCTCAAAAATCACATGGTCTAGTTCATTAATTAATCCGGCTGTTTCAGCTAACTCTATAAATTCATCAGGGCGTACAAAGCTGCCATCAGCTCTTTGCCACCTAGCGAGCGCTTCAAAACCTGCAGGTTTCAAGGTTGATAGGTTCATTTTGGGTTGGAACGCCACCTCTAAACTTTTATTACCTATAGCCGTTCTAAGCTCAGCCATTAGCTCGTAGCGCCGAGTAATTTGATCTGTTTTTTCCTCGGTATGCTGAATATACTTAGTTTGGTTTACCTGTGAAGAGTTCAGACTCGACTCTGCCAGGCTAATCACTTTTTCCGGAGAGAGGTTTAAAGCTGCACTTAATTTTAATTCTAAAATACGCACATCAATGTATTGTTTTACCTGCTCGATTTCGAATTTTTGCTTATTTTGAAAGCAACTAATAGCCTCTGAAATATCAAAATCAACATTGACTAACATGCCAAATGCTCTGCTACTAACTAATGCTATGCGAGGGTCATACCTAGCAAAGGTACCAACAATACTTTGGTGCACTAGCTTCATTAATTTATTACAAAATTCATGACCAAAGGTAAATGCTTTTTCGTCAAACTGATAGATATCAAAAATGACTAATCGCGTTTTTAACCGCTCCTGCGCATTCATGTTTTTTATTTCACGGGTTAGCCAGTTACGGTTTTGTAAATTAAGTGATACGTCGGTATAGGCAAGCTCGGTTAAGCGATTTAATAACGAAATATTAGCAAACCCCGTACTCACGTTTTCACTAAATACCTTAAGTAAATATTCGTATTGCTCACTAATCGGGTTATCTGATTTTACAATGGTGATGTAATCAGCGCCTTGGTTATCTAGCGTTTCGAAAAAAAACACACTGTGGTTTTTTGAGAATATATGGCGACGCTCTTTAATCGCTTGTTTAAAGTCTTGTAGCATTTCTGCGGGCAGGCTAGTTTCTACTGGCTGCCCTTTAGTGCCACTAAAACAACCATGAGTAGAGAGTATTAAGCATTCAGACTTGGATCCTGCATTACTCGAACAAAAAATACCGCCCCCTTCGGTTATTTTTAAAATATTACTAATTTCTTTAAGCACAGCATAAGAAAAAGAGGCCATATCGTGCTTGCCGTTAATACTTCTAGATGCATCAAGCACCAGCTGTAAACCTTGCTTCGCTGATCTGATTTGTGAAATATATTCCCAAGTGCGCATGTTACTATTAACAATGGATTGCAGCTTCTCGGCAGATAGGTCTGATTTATTCCAGTACTCATCGATATCGAGCATTTTCATGATATCGCTCTCTGGTGCAAAGCCAGGTTGCCCTGTTAACAGCACAATACGCATTTCTGCGTTACCGATGACCTCTCGAATAGTATTTACTAAACGCAGGCCTGAGTCATCTTCCTCCATCACCACATCTATAAAGATAAGTGCAATATCAGGGTGCATGCTCAGCGCTAAAGCAGCCTCTGGCACAGAATTAGCTGTTAACAACTCATATTTATAACCATCCTTGGCTTTTAGCTCTTTTAAGCTGTTAACTAACGCGTTTTGATAATCAAGATCATCCTCAACGGTTAATATTTTCCATACTTTCAGATCTGTATCTGCTTGCTCTTCTTCAGCTGCAAATACAAATAATCCCTCTTTATTTTGCATATCTTCTCACCCAATAATAAATAAGGTATGGCTCTTTTATTAAAATGATTTCAAAGCCATAGGTAAAATTCTTAAATAAATTAGTAGTTATTTCAATATTAGAAGAGGGTATTGGATGTGTCTAATTTAAACACAACGTTTAATTAGAAGGTAACTGCTACAGCTAATTACTTGACCGTAGCAGCTTCAGGTGAAAAAACGGGTTATTGGCAAACAGTAACGGGCACGCCACTGTGAAATTTAAAGTCTTCATCGTCTGATGTAATTAGTTGCGCTTCTATTTCAGCAAATTCTTTTACTCGCTCGGTAATATCAAAATCAGCAATGTCTTGAGCAAGGGTTAAGTAGTCTTGATAGTGGCGAGCCTCTGAGCGTAACAATGAAATATAAAAGTCACCTAAGCGTTTATCTACATGCGGGGCAAGCGCAGCAAAACGCTCACACGAGCGTGCCTCTATGTAAGCACCTACAATAAGTTTATCAACTAAGGCGTTGGGTTCAAACGTTTTAACATTACGCAGCATACCTTTGGCGTAACGACATGGGGTTATACTTTTATATTCAACACCGTATTCATCCATAATTTCCAACACTTGATAAAAATGATGCAACTCTTCTTTTATTAACATCACCATTTTATCAATTAAGTCTTGGCCATAAGGTGAGTTAGATTTAGGAATAATAGACTTTGTCAGTTTATTTTTAGCCGCTAAATCGCGCCAATTCCCTTCACGTTTATAAATAAGCGTTTCAAATGGTTTTAGCCACTCAAGCAGTGCATCACTGCTGTCTTTATCTACTGCATACTTACGAATTAAAAACATCGCACTTTGCGCTGCTTTTAGCTCACAAATTAAGTGATCAATTAATATGATGGGTAAGTTTGCTTTTTTGATTGCTTGCTCAACCCACTCATCGGGGGTGCTGCATAATAAAAAGTTATTAATGGGTTCTAAAAGTTGGCTATGTGGCACGCTGACTTCTCATTGCTAAAATTGCGATGCGGCATTTTAACATGAAATATTACGCTGAATAAAATAAACACACACCCTTATTACAAGCTCATGGTTAACTTGACTTTGTATACTTACTGAACCATAACTAAAAGGACTGTATAAAAACAAACCAATTATAACCAAACAGTAATTTATCCTTTTATGGAGAGCACGCAATGATACTAAATCACCTATGGGGCTTATACGCCCACCCACTCGAAGAATGGCAAACAATTGATAACCGTCACGAAAGCTTAACCTATAGCTTATCGCATATTTTACTTATCGCTTTATTTCCCTCTGCAATGGGATACTACTCATCGGTTTACTTAGGCTGGAGTATCGGCACAGGTAACCTGGTATTTTTAACCCATGAAAGCGCACTGATGATTGGCGCAGCCATGTATGTTGCTTTAATTGGTGGTGTATTTGCTCTAGCCTATTTAGCGCATTGGATGGCAGTTACTTTTGGCGCTAAACCAACCTTTACCCAAACTATTGAGCTGGCAGCGTATACCGCAACACCGGTGTTTATGTCGGCATTGGCAGCCTTTTGGCCTGAGCTGTGGTTTGTGGTGTGTGTTGGATTAGTGGCGCTCGCTTACTCAGTTTATTTACTGTATACCGGCGTCCCTATTTTGATGCACATTCCACAGGAGCGTGGCTTTATTTACGCAAGCTCTGTTGTAACCTGTGGACTAATTTTGCTGGTTATTATTTTAGCACTTACCGCGATGCTATGGACCAACGGCATTATCAGCCCCATGTTTACTTAAATATTCCTTTTCTATAGACGCAAAAAAGGAGCTTAACAGCTCCTTTTTTATTGGCCTTGATAGTGCTATCAGGCTGACATTACTTTATTAATCAGATTCGTTTTCATCTTGATTATGTATTTCTAAACCAGATGACATCGCGTTTTCGCGGGTGCTCTTAGCTGAGTCATTACGTAACTTGTCTATACGGTTTAAGTAATCTTGATCAACGTCGCCAGTAATATATTGACCATCAAACACTGACGTTTCAAACTTAGTGATTTCAGGATTTTCTTGGCTAACTGCGGCAATTAAATCGCTTAATGATTGAAAGATTAAACCATCAGAGCTAATGCTTTGGTTAATATCTTCTACTTCACGACCGTGTGCAATGAGTTCAGCCGCCGATGGCATATCTATACCGTATACATTTGGGAAGCGTATTTCCGGTGCCGCTGACGCAAAGTAAACATTTTTAGCACCAGACTCACGGGCCATTTCAACGATTTGCGCTGAGGTGGTACCACGTACAATTGAGTCATCAACAAGTAGAACATTTTTACCTTTAAACTCACGGTCAATCGCATTGAGTTTTTGACGTACTGATTTTTTACGTAGCTCTTGGCCAGGCATAATAAACGTACGGCCAATGTAGCGGTTTTTAACAAAGCCTTGGCGGTAAGGTAAGTCAAGCACGCGTGCCATTTCTAAAGCGATATCACACGAAGTCTCTGGGATAGGAATAACGACATCAATGTCTTTATCTGCCCACTCACGGGCTACTTTCTCGCCTAATTTAGTCCCCATATTTACACGTGCTGCATAAACCGACATACGGTCAATGGTTGAGTCCGGACGCGCAAAGTAAACAAATTCAAAAATACACGGTGAGTAAGACACTTTATCCGCACAGGTAAAAGAATGAAACTCGCCTTTTTCCGTCACATAAATTGCTTCGCCTGGTGCAACATCACGAATAAACTCAAAGCCATCTGGCTTTAGCGCCACACTTTCTGAGGCAAACATGTATTCAGTACCCGCAGCAGATTCACGTTTACCAAATACTAAAGGACGAATACCATTTGGATCGCGAAACGCCACAATACCATGGCCGATAATCATGGCAATAGTGGCATAACCACCCGTCACTTTATTGTTAACTTCAGTAACCGCTGTAAAAATATCTTCAGGGTCTAGTTTAAGTTTGTCTGGCTTACTTAGCTCATGTGCCATGATGTTAAGTAAAATTTCAGAATCAGAAGTAGTATTAACATGGCGACGTGCCTCTGAAAATAACTGTTCTTTTAACGACTCTGCATTGGTTAAGTTACCATTATGAGCAAGTGCTATACCAAAAGGAGAGTTCACGTAAAACGGCTGAGCCTCTGACGAGCTTGAAGAACCCGCCGTTGGGTAGCGCACATGGCCGATGCCAATGTTGCCTTGCAAACGTTTCATATGACGAGTGTGAAATACATCTTTCACTAGGCCATTTGCTTTGCGCAAGCTAAATGTATTGTTCTCAATAGTTATGATACCCGCAGCATCTTGGCCACGGTGTTGCAAAACGGTTAAGCCATCATAAATCGCCTGATTAACTGGCGATGTTCCGACTATTCCAACGATACCACACATGTAATTTATCCTCGCCGATTAACGGTTTACTGAATTTAAAAAGCTCGAGTTGTTTTCTAGGTACGAAAAGAACCATTCAACTACAAAGCCAAATTCTGGAATCAAAATAGAGTTGCCCCACCAATGCGTATTTGGCGCACCAGTAAAAGCATCAAGAAAGAAGAGTAACGCGCTCACGACCAACACGCCTCGAAGAGCACCAAACACCACACCAAAAACACGGTCTGTGCCGGATAATCCGGTTCGCTGTACAAGCTCACCTAAAATATAGTTTAGTAAACCGCCTAACAATAGCGTCGCAAAGAATAATATGGCAATGGCCGCCGCATTTCTTAAAAGGGGTTCAGAAATGGATGTTAGGAAGGAAGCTAAATATTGATAAAATAAGCTGGAGATGATGAAAGCCCCTGCCCATACCGCTAATGACATAGCTTCTTTAACAAAGCCGCGTATTAAACCGATGATGGTAGAGAGTGCAATAATGCCAAGAATGGCGTAATCAACCCAGATCATAAGAACCAATTAGTCGCTAATTTTGGGCGCATTCTATACCTAAACCTCCTAGTGATGCAAGTTTAAGCGAGAGATTACAGGCGAGTAAAAACATGCTGTTTTTAGATAAAAAATAGCATGAAATATACAGGCTAAAAGTAGGTGGAGATCTAGTCTTAACTTATGGAGTATAAGTTACGTAAATATGCAATATTAAGTTATGAGCACACTCACCTATTAGCGACTAAGTTTATTTTGCCACTTCAAATTGAGTGACTTTACCGTTTAGCTTAGTTAGCTCTTTAAGCGCAGGAAGCTGAGACTGCAGCTCTTGTTTACTTAACGACGGCCCTACAAATACTTTAGTCAACGTACCATTTGGCGTTTTAATTGGCCTAGTAAAGCTTTTAAAGCCTTGCGTTTTTAGCTTGGCCTGCAACGCTTTTACATTAGCCGCATGCGAAAAACTGCCTAGCTGAATGACATACGCCATACTTGTTAAATTTTCATTAGTATTACGCATAACATCATCTTGCCCAGCGGTTACTGTACTTTGCTTTGTATCGGCTATGACCGCTTCAACCATTGCAGGCTGTGCGCTAACGTCTGTTTCAGCGGAGTTGTTTTGTTGCTCAAATGCAGCATCATCAGGCTGAATATTTTCAATTTCATCCTCTTTTAATGGTTCTGCATTTGCCACTTGCTGATCAATTGATTCTTGCAAATCAATGGTCTTGAACTCAGAGCGTTCTGGAATCGCTTTAAAGCCTTCTTTATAGTGCACTTTTTCACCATCGAGTATATTGGGGATAAACACAATTGCTGCGATCACCACAATACTTGTTCCGACTAAGCGATTAATAAAACCTGAGTTCACCGACATCCTCTCTATTTTTTAAAGTAATGAATAGCGCCAGCCACAGTAAAAAATGATCCAAACACAATTAATAGTGTATTACTTGGCTGGTTTGGCAAAATAGCATCCAATGCTACCTCTACGTTGCTATAACCCTGTTTAAAATGACTATTGGGTATGCTTGAAAGCGCCTGTTGTAGGTTAGTGGCACTATCGCCACGCGGGCCACCTAAACTCGCCAACGACCATTCATCTACTACATCAGCCACTTCTTTAAGCACACCGACTTTATCTTTATCAGCAAGCATAGCGGCTAATGCATGAATTTTAAAGCCTTTATCTTTATAGCTTGCTAACTTAGTTGCTAAATAGCGTGCAGATTCAGGGTTATGTGCCACATCGGTATACACTAATGGCGACTCACTTAATTGTTGAAAGCGCCCTTCTACCACTAAGTTGGCTATACACTGAGTTATTACTTCATCTGTTGGTAATAAATTTAACACCGATAAGGTCGTTAATGCGGTAGCCACATTTTGACATGGAATGGCCGGTTTAGGTAACTCGAGTTTATGTTCTTTAAATTGCCAACTAAAACTCTGCGCATACTCTTTAAAAATAAAGTCACTGCCCGATAGCAGCATATTAGCGTTAATTTCTTTGCCATAATCGGTCATTGTATGCGGAATATTTAAATCCCCAATAATTGCCGGGGTACTCTCTCTAAAAATTCCCGCCTTGTCATAAGCCACCAGCTCACGGGTATCGCCTAAGTATTCTTTATGATCTAAATCGATGGTGGTGATCACGCTAGCAAAAGGGGTAACAATATTGGTCGCGTCAAAACGCCCGCCTAAACCTACCTCTAACAGTACGTAATCAACCTCTAAACGCTTGAATATTGCTAACGCGCCTAAGGTGCCATATTCGAAATAGGTTAATGGTGTGTCACCACGCCCTTGCTCTAGCAAATTAAACGCATCGACATGATATTGATCGTCAAGCTCTGCGCCATTAACGCGTACACGTTCGTTGTAGCGAACTAAATGAGGTGAAGCATAAGTGCCAACACAATAACCCTGGGCTAATAATAATGACTCTAAACAACGAGCTGTTGTTCCTTTGCCATTGGTGCCTGCAATAAGAATGATTTTACTTGAGGAAGTTAAAAGCCCTATGTTGTTAGCAACACGAGCAACGCGTTCTAAGCCCATTTCTATATTAGCTGGGTGAACACTCTCTAAATAACAAAGCCAATCATCAAGGCTTGATGATTGGCTAGGAATTGTTTTTGTCATAGCATGTAATCAGTAAAGCTGAAATTTACGCTACTCTATGCTCTTGTTCCGTAGAAGGCAAGTTCATAAATTTTGCTAGGATACGTGCTAGCGTATCGCGCATTTCTCGACGGTCAATAATCATGTCGATTGCGCCATGCTCTAATAAAAACTCACTGCGCTGGAAACCCTCTGGTAGTGTTTCACGCACGGTTTGTTCAATAACACGCGGACCGGCGAATCCAATCAAAGCTTTAGGCTCTGCAACATTAATATCACCAAGCATTGCTAATGATGCTGATACACCACCCATTGTTGGGTCGGTCATAACAGAAATAAACGGTAAGCCTTTTTCGGTCATTTTAGCCAGTGCAGCACTGGTTTTAGCCATTTGCATAAGTGACATAAGGGCTTCTTGCATACGTGCACCGCCCGATGCAGAAAAACAAATTAGCGGCATATTATGCTCTAAACATTGGTCAACCGCGTCAACAAAACGAGCCCCTACAACCGATGCCATTGAGCCACCCATAAATGAGAATTCAAATGCAACAGCAGCAACTGGAATACCCTTTAGGTTTCCTTTCATTGCAACAAGTGCGTCTTTTTCGCCACTTGATTTTTGAGCTGCATTAATACGATCTGAGTATTTTTTAGAGTCTCTAAATTTAAGCACATCTTTAGGTTCGTGTTGAGCGCCTAACTCTTGGCGGTCACCGTCATCTAAAAACTGTTCAAGACGTTTACGACCACTAACACGCATATGATGATCGCACTTAGGGCATACATTCAGTGACTTTTCTAATTCTGCTTTATATAAAATTGAATCACATGACGTACATTTAGCCCATACACCTTCTGGAATTTCTTTACGACCTGAAGATTTAGTCGTTTTTGGTAAGATTTTTTCTAGCCAACTCATTTGCAACTCTCTTAATGCTGTTCTGTGTCGCGAGTCTACATGTTAACCATGCAAACAAATTTTTCCAATTAAAACATGAATTACGCTGTCACGGTATAAAAAACTGGTCTTAGTAGTTAGCCCTATGAATAACAGCGTCTAAAAATAACACCTATTTAGCTATTAAATCTCGGTATCGGCTAAAAACAACGGCCCCAGCGGCGTTCTAGGAATGTTAAAATGTTCTGGGTAATCAACATCTACTAAATATAGACCCGCCGCTTTTGCTGTAGCGCTTGCTTTAGCACGCTCTTTAACATCTAACAGCTCTTTTAACCAAATGGGTTCATGTTTATGTAAACCGATATCCATTAAACAACCGGTAATATTACGTACCATATGATGTAAAAATGCATTGGCTTTAATATCAATAATGACATAAGCACCTTGGCGCTGTACCGATAAATGCTGAATCGTTCGCGTTGCCGTATTGGCTTGGCAGTGAAGCGCCCTAAACGAGGTGAAATCGTGCTCACCTATTAAATATTGGCAAGCCTGCTGCATTTTCACTTCATCTAATGGATGATGGAAATGAGTAACACCTTCATTTAATACCGCACCACGAAATGCGTAATTATAAATAACATAACGATAACGACGGGCAGTTGCACTAAAGCGTGCATGAAAGTCTTCAACCACAGGCTGTGCAAAACGAATAGCTATATCTTTAGGTAATAAGGTGTTCATGCCTAATGTAAAGGCCACCATTTCGCGCTCAGCATGGGTGTCAAAATGTACCACTTGACCCGTACCATGCACCCCGGCGTCGGTACGCCCCGCACATACAATTTCAACTGGATGATTACAAATGCGCGACAACGCTTTTTCTACTTCTTGTTGTACGCTATTTACATGTGATTGACGCTGCCAACCACTGTAACGCGCGCCATTGTATTCTACTCCAAGTGCTACTCGCATAATAACTGCTTTACCTACTGTGCTAATCGACGCTGCATTTTATGCTATATGGCGTTCCAATAAAAGCAGCGAACCAAGGTTCCTAACTTTGCAATACAAAAAACCCGCTATTAGTGTTACTTATGGCGGGTTTTTCAGCTAAGTTATTTTCGAATATATCTAATTATTAACTTTTAAGCCTAGCCTTTAAACTTTGTGCTTCTTCTTGCACATCGTCTGGGCCGTTATTAATTATCTCATCTAAGATTTTAATTGCTGAGTCAGCATCATCAATCTCAATATACGCATGGGCAAGATCAAGCTTGGCTGAGTAACCACCGCTTTGGGTATCTACATCCATAGGATTATCACCAGCGAGTAATGAATCGTAGTCACCCAAACCAACATCCATATCAACGTCGGTGTAAGGTTCGTGATCTATATCCGCTTCATCGCTTTGCTCTAACAAGGCATCGATATCAACAAAGTCATCTTGTTCTAAAGCTTCAGTAACTTCAGGTTGCTCAATGGGTGCTGGCGACGATGGTGCTTTATCATCAGCTAAGTCTTCGTTGAGTAAACTATTAAAATCAACATCAAACTCACTGCTATCGCTTAAATCAACATCATCAGGCTCTGCCAGCTCATTCAGTAATGCATCAAAATCTGTTTGCGTTAAATCAGCCATGAACTCATCATCTAGTTCATCATCTGAAATCACTTCTGATTCTAATGGTGCTAACGTTTGGGTTAAATCCGCTTCACGATCAGCGTTAGTTTGCTGATCGGTAAATTCAGCTGACTCTGCGAATTCATCAAGTTGATCATCATCAAAATCATCATTAGTGCTAACAGCTTGCTCATCTGCAGCTTGTTCAGTCAGCTCTTCAGGCTCTGAAACTTCATTATCTAGAGCTTGCTCTAAGTTTGACTCTGAAAACTCATTATCAAGTAACAGCTCATCATCAAAATCATCTTCTAAGCTATCGAGGTCATTGCCTGCTGATAATGCATTAGCGAGATCTTGCTCAGCCTGACTAGGTGACATACCTGTGGCATCGCCGTCTAAATTATCACCTTGTAGCTCTTCTGGAGTTAGTGATTGTTGCTCTTCATCAGATAAAGGCAGTTCATCATCAAGTTCTAACTCAGGGTACTCCTCAAGTTCTTCACTTGGGGTGACTATTTCTGGCTCATAAAGCTCATCGTCATCTGTTGATAAATCATTACTTTGGATATCGCCAGCAAGCGGATCATCGCCTAAATCAATTTCCTCTTCATCAAGCTCATCGTTTAAGTCATCCATTGACCAGTCAGGTACGTGTTCATCCTCATCGCCTGTTTGCTCAAGCTCACTTAAAAGATCATCAACACTTTTGAAGTTTTCATCATTGTATTCGTCAAGCGCATCTTCGGGGTCGAGTAAAGTAGAAGACGTATCGGTAAAATCATCTTCTGATCCAACATCAGGCTCTGCTTCAAGTTCTGGCTCTACTTCAAGCTCAGGCTCTGCTTCAAGTTCATGCTCTGCTTCAAGTTCAGGCTCTGCTTCAAGTTCTGGTTCAACTTCAAGTTCTGGTTCAACTTCAAGCTCTACTTCAAGCTCTGGTTCTACTTCAAGCTCTGGCTCTGCTTCAAGTTCTGGCTCTGCTTCAAGCTCTGGCTCTGCTTCAAGCTCTGGCTCTACTTCAAGCTCTGGTTCTACTTCAAGTTCTGGCTCTGCTTCAAGCTCTGGTTCTACTTCAAGTTCTGGCTCAGCTTCAAGCTCTGGTTCAACTTCAAGTTCTGGTTCTGATTGCTCATCTAATCCATCAATCGACCAATCAGGCGCTTCGACATAATCATCACTTGTTTGTTCTAACTCGCTCAGTAGATCATCTACGCTTTCAAGGTTTTCATCATTGTACTCATCAAGCGCATCTTCTGTGTCGAGTAAAGTCGATGAGGTATCTGAAAAATCATCTTCTAAGCCATCTACTGCGTCTTGATCAGCTGCAACTTCTGGCTCAGCTTCAACTTCTGGCTCAGCTTCAAGTTCTGGCTCAGCTTCAATTTTAGGCTCTACTTCAATTTCAGGTTCTGCTGCAACTTCTGGCTCATCTGCAACTTCTGGCTCGGCTTCAATTTCAGACTCAGCTGCAACTTCTGGCTCAGCTGCAACTTCTGGCTCATCTGCAACTTCCGGATCAGCTTCAATTTCAGGTTCTGCTGCAACTTCTGGATCAGCTTCAATTTCAGGTTCTGCTGCAACTTCTGGCTCAGCTTCAATTTCTGGCTCAGCTGCAACTTCTGGCTCAGCTTCAACTTCCGGCTCGGCTGCAACTTCTGGCTCAGCTTCAAGCTCTGGCTCAGCAAAAGATGAAGCAATAGATTCTATATCTTCACTATTTAATTCTTCTTGCGCGTCAGTTAAATCTTCTATTGAGTCTGCCAATGCATGATCTATTTCAGAGTCATGAACATCAGTTTCAGGTTGCTCTGCATCAAGTAAATCATCAATATCAAACTCGTCGTCTTCTTCAACTAAGCTGTCAATATCAGGCTCTTCGCTTTGAGCTTCAGCCGCTGGTTGCTCAGCGTCGAGTAAATCGTCTATATCAAATTCGTCGTCTTCTTCAACTAGGCTATCG
>NZ_BADW01000215.1:0-31226 GCF_000241165.1 Pseudoalteromonas sp. BSi20439 | reverse complement strand
ACTTATAAACCCAAGGGGCTATAAACCAATAATTTTGCAGTTTGGGTTCAAGCGAAGCCAAACCATTTAGCTTTAATGATTTCCCACTTTTATGCACTAAATAACGGTATTCTATTCTAGTCGTAGGCTTTGTATGGCCTACTACTTTTTTCCCACTTTCTAAACCTTTGTCATAAACAACACAATGGCTTGATCTAATTGAGCCGCAGTAATAGCTTTCAGTTACAATGAAACTATTTACACGATACCTAACTGGGCATTTATCTCTATTGGGGTAGCTATTACAAGTCCTAATAGATTTGTACTTTGGGAGCAACGCTATGATAGGTTTATAGATCCCAACTAGATTACAACCAATATCAACTCTACTTACTTTAGCTGACATCATCAATTGCTTGTATCGTGTTTTACCCAATACAGTTTGGATATGATAAAAGATTGTATTTAACTCATCATCACTAAATTTTGATGGCGTGAAATCTACCCTCAATCCATATTGTTTACCTGTTCGCATCCCTAAAAAAACGCTAACGCTATTTTTAAGATTTGTCACTAACGACAAATCACATTTTTTGTATACAAGTAAGTTTCCAAGTTTTTTAATGGGGCTGTTATCATCAACTGGATAGAGCTTAATCCTAAGTATCTCCTGCCTCTTCGCAGTTTTAATTTTACATATCTGATTGGATAATTGTTTATAATCAGCATAAGAAACTTTGAAATTGAAGCTTAACTTATCGCAATCAAGTTCTAAGTATTTTTCAGGGAATTTAGTCATAGAAAAAAGCAATTTATCTTGCGCCATTGCAAACTCTTTTTGCACAAGAATATCACTTACTATGGCATTATCTTTATAATGATTACCCTTTAAAAACAGGTCTATATTCTGAATGTTTTTCTGACAATGATGACTTTTCTCATTTGCTGATGATGTGTTTTTCATACCCATAAACCACTCTATATAATGTATTGTTAGTCATGTATTGATTAATGATGCTCTGCTGTATTACATAAGCACTAATCCACATACATGTATTTGTAACGCAATATCTATATTAGGGTTTACACTTTTATCATGAGCCTTTAAATACAGAGTTTTAACTGGTAATTTCAATAACCAATAAAATATAAAATCACTAGTTACACTTTTAAGTTTACTAATTAGAAGCAATAAAAACTCATGAATTCATTGGTTAAAAACATTAATAGACACATGAATTCACAAGTTTAAAAGCAATAAGAGGACACGTGAATTCACTGGTTTAACGCAATAAAAGGACGTGTGAATTCATGTGTAAAGTTTTGAATTTACGCGCTAATAATTCAATAAATATACATTAGATAAATAGTTAAAATTTTATTATACACATGTAGAATAGTGCCTAATGATACAAATAAATTTAGGGAAACTATGAGTAAGAGAAACGTACCATATGCACATTTAATTCTTTTTTCGGACAAATTATTAGCGCAGCTAAAGCGCTCATCTTCAGACGAAGTCCATGTAAAATCTTTAGAGGCAATATTAGCGAAAAAAGTAAAAACGAAAACTAAATTAACTTTAAAAGACTATGATGAAGAAGATAGAAAGGTGATACAAATAGTCGGTTGTAAGCGCAAGAGAGATAAAGAAATTTTAGCTGTTTATCTAAATGAGCTTAGATCACTTGTTTTAAGCTTACCTACAGACTCCTATAGAAAATGGAAAAATAATTGTCGTAAATTAGCTTCTAATAAAAATGGAAAAACCATCTTTGTAGATAATGACACCTTAAACCTTATATCTAGCCTTGTTAATCAATTAGGCGAAGATGGCTCTCCAAATGAAACACTTGAATTCAACCCAAAAGTTGCAGATAGAGTTAACTTTAAAAAAGCTATGAATAAAATTTTTATCCATATGAGCCAGAATAAAGCCGAACTAAAAAAGCTTAAGTCCCTAGAATAAATAATGATTAACATTAACTAATAAGAAGTTGGATTAATCTTGTAACCTTCGATAACACTACTAAGCTTGATTATTGACGCGGTGTGATGTGTATAATTATCTGTAATACCACCATTAGATAGCTCATGGCCAACGATCTGCTGAAGTATATATAAGTCTAAGTTTTCACGGCTTTCATTTCTGATTTTTGTAATGAATGAGTGTCTGAAGCTATGAAAAGAGCGGATATGATTTAATTCTGTCTTTGAATCAATATCTAATTGTGACATTAATCTCCCAAACCAAGATGTGATAGTATTTCTATTATCGATACCGCTCAATATGCGCCCTGTAGTACTGCTGACAACATCTAAAAAGCCATATTCAATAAGTTTAGAGTGGACAGGTATTCTTCTGCGGGCATTGTCAGTTTTCACCTTCTGTGACTCATGCTCATCAGTAATCAATATATAATGTAAGCCACTATCTTGGTCTCTTTTAATATCTTCTGCTCGTAACTGAAAAAGCTCACCTCTTCTCGCCCCAGTATAGATTGCTAGTAATAAGCTCCATTTTTTCCAGCTTGTCGTCTCTTTTAAAGCAAATTCTTGAAATAAACTTAACTCTGTATCAGTAAAAGGCCCACGCTTATTTTGAGTAAAGTCTCTTTTTATGGTGCAAGGGGACTGTTTGATATAACTAATTGTATCCCTTTTAGCGTACGCAAAAACACTTTGTAACCACTTGTAATAGCCCTGTACTGATTTTGGTGCAATACGCTTATCTTCGGGTACATCTGCTGCTACACGCTCTGACATAGTCATTTTGTTAAACGGAGCTACATTCATTTTTGGCAAATCAAAACACTGATCAATAAAAATACCGATATCCTTAGCTTCATATGAAGCAATGTCGGCATCTTCGGTTAATAATTGCCAAACAGTATGGCACCGCTCATAGTCCTTTTGCATTTTGTCACTAAGGTTTTCTTTTTCAATTTTAAAGTTTAAAAATTCTTGGTAAACACTGCTAAATGGTTTGATTTCTTTATTCTGTGTTAATTCAGGGTCAGGAAGGATTACAGGGTTGCTTATAAGATTATTTTTTATCAACGCCTCAATCTCTCTGACCTTAATAGTATCTTTGCTGAAGACAGCATCAGCTAACTCTTTAAGCAATAGTTCTGAGCTGATGAGCTTCTCATTGAATATTTTATAATTAATAGCGCTTAGTGGGATTTCAAACCCATATTTATCAGCTAAATGGTTTATCTTAAAAATATTATTATTCCGCTCAATAGCAGCCCCTCCATAGTAGGTTTCATCGTCATTATTGTGGTTAAAACTACCTTTATTTAGAGAGTCTACTTCTATCTCACCGCCATTGAATAAATGCATCATATGAGCCATGTGGCGTACTTCAACATCTATATTTTTATCAGTGTGGACTTCTTTTAAGCTTCGCTTGTTCATTAGCAGAAGTAATTTAGATACATAGGAAACCAAGATGAGCAATTCAGGGTCAGACTCAATAGGTTCGTTTTGAATCATATCGCTTAAATTTTCATACTTCTGACACAAATCAAAGAAAATTTGCCTAGTTTCTGCGCCAATTGTACTGATACTTGGATCACTTAAGGTGTCTGAAGTAAGGTGGACGCGACTTAAAGCGTTAGTAATATTGAGGTTATCTTTAAAAAGCACCTCTTCAGAAGCTAAAATTTGATCTATATGATGTTGCTCAAGTCGTCTCTTCATATCCAGCTTAATCGCATTAATTACTTGTTCTTTTTGTAGTTTATCAGACATTTTGTGATATAGGGGTAAAGAGATTAAGTTGTTGACGGTAGGAGTTAAATATTTAATAAGAACAAGGGCGTGGTTTAAATCCTGGGTATTTAAAGAGATTCGAATATCTTTTTTAAGAAGGATTTTGGAAGTTTATATCGAAAGTAAAATGTACCTTTGCGGATATATAAATATTCTGCACCTGCAACTGACTTCATAATGGCCTCTTGGTGAGGTCGTTGCTTTGCGGTGGCACAACTCGGTGGCACACTAGGTGGCACAATTGCTTTTGCTTATAATAAACCTCCAAAAACCGCCTGAAAAATCAGGCGGTTATGGAAATTTATGAGTCAACCGGTAAGCCGGGTTCTGTCCTTTCCGAAGAAAGTGATAATCATTCGTCTAGGCCATAAATCGCTCTATGGCTCAAGCAACCTACCCGGTTCCAACGTGGGCCACGCCATAAGGAACCCTATTTGGTCTTGCTCCGAGTGGAGTTTACCTTGCAACCGACTATTACTAGCGGTCCGGTGCGCTCTTACCGCACCCTTTCACCCTTACCAATCCGAAGATTGGCGGTCTTCTCTCTGCTGCACTTGTCGTGGGCTCACGCCCCCCAGCCGTTAACTGGCACTCTGCCCTGTGGAGCCCGGACTTTCCTCCCCCTGCGCATTTTCGTTGCAGGCAGCGATTATCTTGGCTAACTCGGCGCGCAGTATACATGAGAGCACCACACTACGCAGTAAACATTTACTGTTTTTCTTCAATAATTGTTTTATACAGCGCGTTTTTCTTCATACCAAAGTAATCGGCCACCACGCCACAGGCTTTTTTCATTGGCATTTCGTTTTCAAGTAGCGCTAACATTTTGCGTGCCTCTGGCGGAATATCGTCAACTACCTTAGGTTTACCCGGCAGCATGAGTACTATTTCACCGCGCTGTTTAGTAGGATCGTCAGTTAAAAACTGCTTTAACTCAGTCACTGTGCCATTAAAAAAGGTTTCAAATGTTTTAGTGAGCTCTTTGGCAAATACCACTTGCTGCTCACCACCTAGCGCTGCTTCTAAATCGTCTAAGCTTGCCATAATACGGTGGGTACTTTCATACATAATACTGGTAATACTTGAGTTAACCGCATCAATAAAAAAATCTTGGCGTGCTTTACTTTTAGCGGGCGTAAAGCCAACAAACTGAAAACGGTCGGTTGGCAGCCCTGAACAACATACCGCCGTAATAGCAGCGCATGCACCAGGTACAGGTGTTACAAGTGCGCCCTGCTCACGGCATAAATTAACAACGGCATAACCAGGGTCGCTTATAAGCGGCGTGCCGGCATCGGATACTAATGCAATATTTAACCCTTGATTAAGTTGGTCGATAATTTGCTGCGCTTTTTGCTTTTCATTATGGTCATGTAACGCAAAGGTTTTAGCCTTAATACCAAAGTGGCTGAGTAGCTTGCCAGTATGGCGAGTGTCTTCAGCCGCGATTAAGTCAACCTGCGATAATGTCGCGATTGCACGCTGACTTAAGTCGTCATAATTGCCGATTGGGGTGGCAACAACGTAAAGAGTGCCAATTTTCTGTGAATTCTCCTCATTTAACATTGAGGTCTCCTGCGTCAGTCAGTAATATAAGCAAATCGCGTTAACGTATGGGAAATCATTGTGCGACTTAAACTAGTTAGTCTATTAATTATATTGTCAGGGTTATCGGCGTGTAGCACAACCGAAAAACCAACTAAAACCAGCGATAACTTAAATAGCAGTGCCAATACGCTGAAAAATGAAGCACTGAACGCGCAATCGATTTATCAATTAGCGCAAAACCGTTTTGGTGCAGATAAAATTCAACTGCTTTATAGTGCCCGTGATAGCGCCATTACGGAAGAAAACTGGCCGCTACTCGAAACAATATGTAGCGAACTTGCACTTACTGCCAGTGTTGATCAAATTCAAAACCGTTTATATATTGCCTTTGCACAGAAAGAGCAGAATAAAAACCAGCAAGCACTTGAAGTATTAAACTCACTTGAGGGACAACTCAAGCAACCCGAGCATTTTGCCTGGCACCAATTTTTAACTGCCAGCATTTTTGCTTCTCAAAACTTGCCAAAACGTGCTGCACCCTATTTTTTTGCGGCGTCAGAATCTGCAACTAAAAACACTATTTCAATTCCTCAGCTTAGTGATGCACTTTGGAAAAATTTAAAACAGCTTTCTTCGTATGCATTAGAGCGATTTAACCGTGGCTCGGTTATTCAACAAGGTTGGGTTAACTTAGCTTTGTATCATCAAGTTTACGCCAACAGCTCGGTTGATTTAGACCAAGCCATTAATAATTGGCGCCGCCGTTACCTTGGGCACCCTGGTACCAATGTTCTACCAAAACAAGATACTTACGCCAATGAATTAGCACCACTAAATATTGAACGCTTAGTTGTGCTATTACCTCAATCGGGGGCTAACAAGCGCTTAGGGGATGCATTAAAAGCCGGCATACTGGCTGCACTTGATAAAAAAGAGATTAGCGAAACGCTGTTTATTGATGAAAATACCGAAACCGAAGCGTTGAGCGCACAGATTTCGCAATTACAGCCTGACTTTGTTATTGGCCCACTATTAAAAGCCAATATAGATAAGCTCGCTAAGACCAATACATTACTCGATATACCCACCTTACATTTAAATACCTTTGATGGCGAAAGAACCTCGCTGCAACATTACTTTTTTGCGCTTAATCCTGAACATGAAGTACAGCAAACGCTAGAGCACTTTTTAGCACAGGGTTATCAAAAGCCGATGTTGCTAGCGCCAAATAATACCAATGGCCAGCGCTTAGTTGACTACTTTAATCTGCAGTGGCAACGCTATAGTGAAACAACCACGCAAGTTGGTTTTTATAACGATAACAAAGATATGCCCAATACGATTACTAGCTTGTTAGAAGTTGATAAGTCAAAAGAGCGTATTAAATCTGTTAAAGCACTTTTTAATAAAGAAGTTGAAAGTGAAACACGCTCACGTGGCGATATTGATGCCATTTACATACTCGGCGACGCCATTGAAACCCGATTAATTAAGCCTTACCTTGATGTTAATGTGAGTACCTTTGCCGATAGAATTCCTATTTACGCCAGCTCTAAAAGCCACAGTAAGCAAATAGATACCACTGACAAAGGTGATTTAGACGGACTCTACTTTACTGAACTGCCTTGGATGTTAGACTCACAAATTACGCAGCATAATCTACGTAAGCAATACAATGATTTATGGCCTGAACAAGCCGATATAAGCCAACGTTTATTTGCGATGGCTTATGATTCCGTCACCATGCTTAACGATATTAGACAATTGAGTGTTACACCCGATAAATACTTTTCAGGGTTGAGCGGTAAATTGTCGATTAATAGTGCCGGTGATATTGAACGTTCACTGCAATGGGCTCAGTACAGCAACCGCCGAATAAAACCGGTGGAGTTAAAAACACAACGCCCTGTGCCGCTATTTATGCAGTCGGCAAACGATGGCATAACCATTATTAACTAAGGGGTTAGCATGTCGTGGTTTAAACAGCTGTGGCAAAATAGTCGTGAAAAAGGCCAGTATTATGAGCGCCAAGCGCAAAAGTATTTAGAAGCGCAAGGTTTAAAAGCGATTGAGCGGAATTACTACTGCCCCTACGGCGAACTTGATGTCATTATGAAAGACGGTGACACCTTAGTGTTTGTTGAAGTTAAGTTTCGTAAAAATAACATAAAAGGCGGCGCTAATTATGCGCTAAGCCCGCAAAAGCAAGCTAAGTTAAAGCGCACTATTTATCATTACCTTGGTGCTAAAAACTTAAAAAACCAGCCATTACGTATTGATTACGTAGCTATAACAGGCGAACCGTCATTACATATTAACTGGCTGAAAAACGTATTTTAATGTCTGATGTATAAAAATAAGACGATTACAACAGCTTCATGTTGAGCATACAGTTAAACATTAGCTTACGCCTAAAATAATCACCTTTTAATAAAGCCGGTGTGAGCTCACACAGAATTAGAGATAAATTGTTGGTAACCCATGCAAGATACAATTAAAGAAATTTTTAAAGAAAGTATTCAAGTTCAAATAGCTGCAGGCGAAGTGTTGCCAAGCGCGTTAGAATCAGCGGCATTTACCATTGCACAAAGCCTGATCAATGGGAATAAATTGATCTGTTGCGGTACTGCAAACTGCCATATGCTGGCACAACACATGGCAGGCGTACTGGTTAATTTTTACGAAACAGAACGTCCCTGCTTACCTGCAATCGCTCTCTCACAAGAAAATATTAACTTGGGCCAAGGCAATCAAATAGATGACCACGATACATTTGCACGCCAAGTTCGTGCCTTTGCTCAGCAAGGTGACTTATTATTGGTACTTGCCATTAATGGTAATGAAAAACACATAATTTCTGCAGTAGAAGCGGCACTTACCAAAGATATGAAGGTCATAGTAATGGTAGGCGATGATGGCGGCGAACTCGTTGGCTTGCTTGGCCATAACGATGTAGAAATTCGTACGCCGTCTAAACGCCCGAGTCGCATTATTGAATCGCATTTAGTGAACCTCCACTGTTTAAGTGAGTTGGTGGATTTAACCCTTTTCCCTCAGGACGAAAATTATGTTTAAACGCTCCCTAATTATTCTAGGCACTGTTGTATTATTACAAGGTTGTGCCGCTGCTGTGGTCGCCGGTACAGCCAGTGCTGTTACTGCCGCTAACGATAGACGAACCATTGGCTCACAAATAGACGACAACAACATTGAAATAAAAGCCAGCATTGCTATTAGCGAAGATGAACGCCTTAATAAGTTTGCTCATATCAGCGTAATAAGCGTAAATGGCGTGGTTTTAATGGTAGGCCAAGTGCCTAACCAAGAAATGAAAAACCAAGCGTTTAAAACCATTGAGAACCTATCTGGTATTCGCAAAATTCATAACCAACTTCGCATTGGCTCTAATATTGGAATCACCACGCAAACTCACGACTCATGGTTAACCTCAAAAGTAAAAGCGCAGCTTTTAGCGGCTGAAAACATCAGCAGTAATAATATAAAAGTAGTGACTGAAAATGCCGAAGTATACTTAATGGGGCTAGTATCTGACGCTGAAGCAAACCAAGCCGTTAATATAGCTCGCAACATCTCTGGCGTAGAGCGGGTAGTTAAAGTATTTGAGTATTTGTAAAAATCTCAGGTTCGAGGTTCGAGGTTCGAGGTTCGAGGTTCGAGGTTCGAGGTTCGAGAAGTTTAAAAACCTTGCGGTTAATATCGCAAGGTTTTTTTATGCCTGTAGCAGCGGGTTCACCCCGCGTCGGTATTAGGTATTAGGTATTAGGTATTAGGTATTAGGGTGATACGACCCCGATAAAGTAGACACGGGGTTTTAATTCATTAACTCGTATTTCATGGGACTCACATTCCCTAGCGTGCCATGCATTCTTACTGAGTTGTAGTTGTTTTCAATATAAAAGCGACTTTGTACTGTCATTTCACTACGACTCAGTTCATTTAAATTGTTCATCCATTCTTTTTTATACTGAGCAAAAAAGCTTTCTGAGCAGGCATTATCCCAGCAATTCCCTTTTCTCGACATACCAATTGTTACCTGTCGGTTGTTCAACCACGATATTGTTTCTTTTGCACGATACTGGCTGCCTTGGTCTGAGTGAAATAATAAGCGACTTCCATCAGGTTTACGTGCATCCCATGTTTTTTTTAGCGTTCTAATCACCAAATCTGCGCTGTTAACTCGACTTGTTGCCCAACCAACGACTTTGCGTGAGTATAAATCTAAAATTACACATAAGTACTGCCAACCCTCTCTGCAACGAACTTGCGTTATGTCTGACACCCATACCGTATTGAGTTCATCAACACTAAACTCACGACCCAATAAGTTTTCTGCAGTGATATGCCCCTGCTTTTTTCCGCTACGGGTATATCGGCGTTTACCCGCGGCTGAGCGGTAACCCATACTCTGCAGTAATCGCTGCACACGGCCTTTACTACAGTCATACCCATTGTCTATAGCGGCTTTCCACAACTTTCTGTAGCCCGGAATACAGTGCTCATCACTACTTACTTTTTTCAAAAACTCAAGCAATGAGTCGTTTTCTGACGCACGTTGACTTAATGAGTGCTTTAGCCATTTATAATATCCTGCTTTTGATACTGACAACCATGTGCATAATTTTTTAATCGTTTTCTTAGTTGTCACAGCTTGGTGAATATACTCAAACCTTATTCTTTTCGGCTGTCCAAGTAGGCCTTCGCCTTTTTTAACACATCGTTCTCCAACTGCGCATCTTCCAATTGTTTTTCAAGCTTGCGCACTTGGCGCTCCAAATCTTTATATGACTTATCAGGGCCTTGGTTTTGAATTGGGTTAGATGTACTTTTTGACGTCATTTGTCGTCTCCATTTAGATAATAAGACAGGGTTAATGCCCAGCCGATGAGCTATTACATTAACAGTATCTGGAGAGTCTAACGATTGTTCAACTGCCTTTGTTTTAAATTCAATTGAATGACTACGCCTAGTTTTGATTTTCATAACACTTATTCCTTAAATAAGTGTCCACTTTTATAGGGTCGTATCAGGGATTAGGGATTAGGTTTTAGGTTTTAGGTTTTAGGCCCGTAACTCGTCGCTCGTGAACTTAAACCGATCCTGCGCTGCATAAAGCCCCGCTTTAAAAATCATTTTGAACCACAGAGTACACCGAGGCGCTTCGCGCTACACAGAGAAGACAAAGCAAATAAAACATGTTTTTAATCATTTTCTCTGTGTGCTCTGCACCCTCTGTGGTAAATAGAATCACTAAAGACGCGGAATAAGTCCGCTGCTACACCAGTCAATCTTAACCCGTTTCTCGCAGCCCGTCGCCCGTGAACTTTCACATTTATACAGACATAAAAAAACCGCCTATTAAGCGGTTTTTATCTAACATTTACGGGTTATTTTATAACGCGTAAATGTGAGCCTTTTTCTTTTCAGGCTTGGGAGCTGGCGTTTCATCAACTATCTCTGGTGATGAATCAACACTTTCAAGCTCTGGAGCAAAATCGTCTTCGTCCTCTAAAAACTCATCTGCAGTAAAGACTGTGCCTTCGCCATTTTCACGTGCATATATTGCAAGTACAGCCCCTAAAGGCACGTACACTTGCATTGGCTGGCCGCCAAAGCGCGCGTTAAAGCTAAGCTGAGTATTATCTAACGAAAACTGCGTAACCGCCGAAGGGCTTATGTTCAATACAATTTGACCATCTTGGACAAACTGTGTTGGCACTTGCACTGCAGGAAAGTCAGCATTAACCACTAAGTGTGGCGTGCATTCGTTATCAACAATCCAATCAAAAAAAGCGCGTAGTAAATAAGGACGGTTAGAAGTCATTATAAACGGATCTCACGCTCTGCTTCAGTTAAAGAAGCTTGAAATGATTCACGTTCAAATAGACGAATCATATACTCTTTAAGTTCTTTAGAGCCTGCACCATTTAGCTCAATACCAAACTCTGGTAAGCGCCATAACAGTGGAGCTAAGTAACAATCAACTAAGCTAAACTCTTCACTCATAAAGTAAGGCGCTTCACTAAAGATTGGTGCTATTGCAAGTAATGCTTCTGTCAGCTCTTTACGAGCTTGCGCCGCATCAGAGGTGTTGTTAATGATTTTTTCAGCTAGGCTGTACCAATCAGTATCAATACGGTGCATCATTAAACGACTACGACCACGCATGACCGGGTATACAGGCATTAGTGGAGGATGAGGAAAACGTTCATCAAGGTATTCCATGATGATGTTTGCCTGATATAAACCAAGCTCACGGTCAATCAGTGTTGGCACTGTGCCGTAAGGGTTAATTTCGTGAAGTGCTTCTGGCAGATTATCCTTTTCAGCCATATGAATATCTACACTTACACCTTTTTCAGCAAGTACAATGCGTACTTGGTGGCTATACATACAGTTAGCACCAGAAAAAAGGGTCATTACAGGGCGCTTATTGGCAGCTACGGCCATGCCTACCTCCATTAAATAACTAAAACAGCAATAGGGGCTTAAGCCCCTATTGCAAAATTACCTTTAAATATGTTCAAACTTAATGAACATCTCTCCAGTATTCTTTCTTCAGCATAAATGCCAAGATAAATAGAATCACTAAGAATCCAAGTACCTTAATACCTAGCGCTTCCGATTCGAGACGTGTAGGTTCACCTACATACTCTAGGAAATTCGTTAAATCACGAACTGCTTGGTCATATTCATCTACACTTAATTCGCCCGTACCATCTGTTTCTGTACCAGTAATATGAGTGGTTGTTTTACCATTTACTGTTACTTCTTCAGTAATTGCAGTAGGAACACCTTGCAACTCTTGAAGAACATGTGGCATACCCACCGATGGGAATAACGTATTATTTACGCCAAACGGACGAGATTCATCTTTGTAAAACGATTTTAAATAGGTATAAATCCAATCACTGCCACGCACACGCGCAACATTTGTTAGATCCGGCGGAGCCGCACCAAACCATTTTGCAGCATCTTCTTTCTTCATTGCATTATTGATATGACTACCTACTTTTGAACCATCAAAAATAAGTTGCTCTTGACCAATCTCTGTTGGAATACCAATATCGCGAAAAGTACGTTCATAACGTTGATACTGCATTTGGTGACAACCAAGACAGTAGTTCATGAACAACTTTGCGCCACGTTGCAAAGAAGGTTGATCAGATATATCGTTACCCGCTTCCATTAGAGGAACTGACGGGCCTGCCGCCATTGCTGGTAATACGTTTACTGATAAAGCGAATAAACCAATAAGTAGCTTTTTCATCATTTCGTTAACCTCTCAGGCAATGGCTTAGTTTTTTCATTCTTACTGTAAACAAATAACAGTACGAAGAACATAAAGTAAGTCACAGTACAGATTTGCGAAACAAGCGTTTTAAAGTCAGTTTGAGGTGTAGCACCAACCCAACCTAAAAGAACGAAAGTAACTACAAAGCCTGCAATGTTCCATTTGTGGAAACCACAACGGTAACGAACCGAACGAACCGAACCACGGTCAATCCAAGGCAATAATGCTAGCACGACAATAGATGCACCCATTGCTGCAACACCCATTAGCTTGTCTGGAATCGCACGTAAGATTGCATAAAACGGCGTAAAGTACCAAACAGGGAAAATATGCGCTGGTGTTTTAAGTGGGTTTGCCGGTTCAAAGTTTGGCGCTTCTAGGAAGAAACCACCCATTGCAGGCATAAAGAACACCACCCAACAGAACAAGATTAAGAAGCCAACCACACCCACAATATCTTTTACTGTGTAATAAGGGTGGAACGGTATCGCATCAATAATGTCTTTTTTATCTGTGTAGTATTCATGGAACTTAAATTTAGGCTTGTCTTCTTCAGCCACGGTTCCTTTTTTACGTTTGTTATCAATACCGTCAGGGTTGTTAGAACCCACTTCGTGCAATGCAACAATGTGTAAAAATACTAAGATAACAATAACCAGTGGTAATGCTATTACGTGTAATGCAAAGAAGCGGTTAAGCGTTGCACCCGAAATAACGTAGTCACCACGAATCCACAGTGTTAAATCATCACCAATTACCGGAATAGCGCCGAACAGTGAAATGATTACCTGTGCACCCCAGAACGACATTTGACCCCATGGTAATAAGTACCCCATGAACGCTTCAGCCATTAGGGCTAGGAAAATAAACATACCGAATAACCACAGTAATTCACGTGGTTTTTGGTAAGAACCGTAGATCATGCCACGGAACATATGCATGTAAACAACGATGAAGAACGCAGATGCACCCGTTGAATGCAAATAACGTAATAACCAACCGTACTCTACATCACGCATGATGTATTCTACTGATGCAAACGCACCTTCAGCAGATGGTACATAGTTCATCGTTAACCAAATACCGGTAAGGATTTGGTTAACTAGTACTAACATAGCGAGTGAGCCAAAGAAGTACCAGAAGTTAAAGTTTTTTGGTGCTGGATACTGTGCAATGTGCATGTTCCAAACACGTGTCATTGGGATACGGTCGTCTATCCACTCAACAATTTTTCCAAACATTAGGCCACCCCTTGTTCTTCGCCCACTAAAATAGTGGTCTCATCAAGAAAAGTATAAGGTGGAACTTCTAAATTTAATGGTGCAGGTACCGATTGAAATACACGGCCGGCCATATCAAACTTAGAACCGTGACATGGACAGTAAAAACCGTCATCAGTCCCTTCCACTTTCTCACCAAAGCCACCTTGTAAAAAGCTAGGTGAACAACCCAAATGCGTACAAATACCTACAGCGACAAAAATCTCTGGGCGTAATGAACGGAAATCATTGGTTGATGATTCTAATTGTTGTGGCTCTTGCGATTGCGGATCACGAAGTTGACCTTCATGTTCTTTCATCTGCTCAAGCATTTTTGGGGTCCGTGATACAACCCATACAGGTTTACCACGCCACTCGACACGTATTAATTGTCCTGGCTCAAGTTTGCTGATATCTACTTCTACAGGCGCACCCGCAGATTTAGCTCGCTCACTTGGATTCCAAGACGCAATAAAAGGAACAGCAGCCCCAGCCGCACCAACACCACCAACAACAGAGGTAGCTATGGTTAAAAAGCGACGTCGGCCATTGTCTACAGGCGCATTGCTCATCCACTTATCTCCACTATGATTCTCAACACTTGCTATATTGAGAACATCAGTTACAGCAGGTTAATTTTTCGAATTTTAAAAGAGAAACGATCATAATTAAAACCCTTGTTTAAAACAAGGTTATTCACAGCCTCCTGCTCGAATAAACCTGACTTGCTCAAATAGTTGATTAAGTAAGCTCGAGTATGAAACCAAATGACTATAGTATCGCTTCCGTAAAAACAATTTGTAAACAAGTACAATCTCACCAACTAAGTACAGTAACAACTGAATTTGGCGACATTAAACTCATTCACTTTATTTGCCCGCCAATTGTAGCAAAAAAATTCACCAATTAACTGATGGATTTAAACTAATTGCGATAATTATTTAACTTTTTTTGCGTTAGTCGGTCATTTTTAAGCTTTCGTTCAATAAATACGCATGCTTTGCCGATTGTGATCAAGCTAATGTCGACATTAGTCGTAAGAGGTTCGGGGTTCGGGGTTCGGGGTTCGGGGTTCGGGGTTCGGGGTTCGGGGTTCGGGGTTATCGTGCATTTTTAATCATATAGATTAATTTACCAAGCATTTTCCCAATGCTTTCACATTCATTTAAAGCGTATTCTGTTTGCTCACAATTAATATGACCTAATTCAAAAGCAATCATTAGCTGAGTTTTTAATTCACCGACAGACCCTTTAGCTACAGAAAGAAAGCTCTTTCTTTATCAGAGTAACGCTCATAACCCTCTGCAATATTGCTAGGGACTGAAACTGCGCTTCGACACATTTGATCTTTTAAGCCAAAATCCCTCAAAGCAGCAAAGGTTTGGTATACAAACAAACTTAATGAGAAAGACTTTTTCCATACATCTAAACTTTCATACCTCACAACCACTCCTTAGCCTTAATCCCGCTTTCATCATAAACTATAGTAAACATATAATTTAACGCACGGAACTTAATCTCTTTCGCAGCTCGGTTCTCGTAGCCCGTTACTCGAAACTCATTATCTAAAAACAAAAAACCCAGCATAAGCTGGGTTTTTGAATTCTTGATAACGTAAAAATTAACGTTTTGAGAACTGTGGACGCTTACGCGCTTTCTTAAGACCCACTTTCTTACGTTCAACTTTACGTGCATCACGTGTAACGAAACCTGCTTTACGAAGTTGTGGACGTAGTGACTCGTCAAACTCCATAAGTGCACGAGTGATACCGTGACGGATAGCACCAGCTTGACCAGTAGTACCACCACCGGCAACGGTGATGTGAAGGTCAAATTTTTCAGTCATGTCTACAAGCTCAAGAGCTTGACGAACAACCATGCGTGCTGTTTCGCGACCAAAGTACTCTTCTAAAGAGCGCTTGTTGATTACGATGTTACCAGTGCCTGGGCGTAAGAATACGCGAGCACTTGAACTTTTACGACGACCTGTACCGTAGTATTGATTTGCCATGATAGTGCTCCTTAAATGTCTAGAACCTGAGGCTGTTGTGCAGCATGGTTATGCTCAGTACCCGCGTAAACTTTAAGTTTGCGGAACATAGCGCGGCCTAAAGGACCACGTGGCAACATGCCTTTAACAGCTTTTTCGATGATCATTTCAGGCTTTGCAGCTTGAAGTTTATCAAAAGTAGTAGACTTAAGACCACCTGGGAAACCAGAGTGAGCGTAGTACACTTTATCTTTGAATTTGTTACCAGTAACAGTAACTTTCTCAGCGTTGATAACGATGATGTAATCACCAGTATCTACGTGTGGTGTGTACTCAGCTTTGTGCTTACCGCGTAGGCGATGAGCGATTTCAGTAGCGATGCGACCTAAAGTTTTATCTTCAGCGTCAACTACGTACCAGTCACGTTTTACTGTTTCTGGTTTAGCAACAAACGTTTTCATTTATAAAAATCCAATGTTTTTCAATTAAAACCACAGGTAGTTATTATTAACTACCGCTCTAAGTATGCTACAACCCCTTCGAGTTTTAGACTTTTTCGCCGCTCACAAGTGGCTAAACTATATGAGGACATAGAACGCAACGTGGCAGACGCGGGAGTATACCAGCACTTAAACTACATTGCTACCGGCCGGTTGTTTTTTCCGCAAGAAAAGTTTGGGGTCGAGTGTCGGGCTACGGGGGGCGAGGTACGAGCTTCGAGGCCCGTTACCCGCAGCCCGTCGTCCGAGAACTTTACTCTTTACCTTTATTATTTCTGACACACCTCACAAAAAACGGTGCTGCGTTGGCCTAAACGAATTTCTGTTAGTGCTGTGTCGCAATTTACACAAGGCTGGCCTTTTCGGCCATACACTAATAGCTGTTGCGCAAAGTAGCCTGGCTTACCGTCACTTTGGGCAAAGTCTTTCAACGTTGTGCCGCCTTGAGTAATTGCTGCGGCTAGGGTGTCTTTTATAATTGGGATTAACGCTTGGTAGCGTTTTAGGCTTACTTTACCGGCTTCTTTTCGCGGATCGATACCTGCTTTAAATAATGATTCGTTAGCGTAAATATTACCAACCCCTACCACCACGGCGTTATTCATAATAAATTGCTTAACGGGCACTTTTTTATTACGAGATTGCTCATAAACACGTTTAGCAAAAAAGTCATCGGTGAGTGGCTCGGGGCCTAATTTAGCAAGTAACTTATGCTCTTCATTGGGCGCTTGCCATAAACAGCAACCAAAGCGACGCGGATCGTTTAAACGCAGCGCCTTATTATTCGCTAAAATAAACTCCACATGGTCGTGCTTTTTAAGTGGTTCATTGGCGTTTACAACCCGCAAGTTCCCCGACATACCTAAATGCAATATAGCCGAGCCTAACTCGCACTTTAACAATAAGTATTTAGCACGGCGCTCAATACTACTAACCACCAGCCCTTCAAGTTGATACACCTCATCTGGCACAGGCCAGCGCATACTAGCATTATGAATATTTACCTTAGTCACAACTTGGTTTAGCACATGGGGGGTAATGCCCATACGGCTAACTTCTACTTCTGGTAATTCAGGCATTAATAATACTCACTTATGAAAAGGTAAAACTTGGAAATAATTGTTTTGCAGTGGTTAAATCTAGCAACAATAATCGCTGACTGGTTTTATCGAATAAATAATACTGACCATGCGCCTCAAATAATAAGTACACCCAAGGTAGGGGCTCACCGGCGAGTTCAAACGTGGCTACCGATAGTGGCTTATTCATATCAAGCGCATCAGGTGTAATGGTGGTCATCAGCGCGGTATTTTGCCATAAATAAACTAGCTCACTAAGTTGCTGCTCTGAACCTTGCCAGCTAAGCGGTATATTTTTTTGCAAAGCAGTAGTACGCCAACTAGTGCCAATACGCTCAATTTTTTGGTCGATAAATTTAAGTGTTAATACAAAACTTTGAGGAGGAAGTAATGGCTGTAGTTGCGCCTGTGTTTCATCATTCCCTATGTTTTTATGCAGCCCATTTAAAAAGAAGATCATAATCAACATCGAAAAAATAATAACATTGTTCCAACCTTTTCGGCCGAGTTGCATGCGGGTCTTCCAATTAATAATATCGATTTAAAGTGTAACCAAAACTTAATTACACTGTCTATATGTTAAAACCCAAAGACTTTGCTAGAATATCGGCAAATTTTAAGGAGTTTAGTCATGTCAATGTATGTAGTGGGCCATAAAATCCCAGATTCAGATTCAATATGTGGTGCAATTGCACTGGCTTATTTAAAAAACCAAATTGATGAGCCAGCAATCCCAACTCGCCTGGGTGAAGTGTCACCTGAAACACAATTTATTTTAGATAGATTCGGCTTTGAAGCACCTGAGCTAAAACTTAGCTACGCTGGCGAAGACGTTTATATTGTAGACCACACAGAAAAAACCCAAGCACCTGACGATATTGATCAGGCTCGCGTAGTGGGCGTGGTTGATCATCACAAGCTAGGTGATTTAACCTCATCAACACCGCTTGAGTGTTGGATCCGCCCTGTTGGTTGTTCTAACACCATTATTAAAATGATGTATGACTTCTACAACGTTGAGATCCCTAAAGACATTGCCGGTATTATGCTTTGCGCTATTTTAAGTGACACGGTTATTTTTAAGTCACCAACCTGTACTACAGCCGATATTAAATGTGTTGAAGCGCTTGCAGAAATTGCAGGCATTGAAGACTTCAAAGAACTAGGCATGGACATGTTCCGCGTTAAATCAGCCGTTGAAGATACGCCAGTACGTGACTTAGTAATGCGTGACTTTAAAGACTTTAACATGAACGGTAACCTTGTTGGTATTGGTCAGTTAGAAGTTATTGACCTTGCAGTATTTGACGATATTAAACCCGACCTTGAAGCCGACATCGCGAAGCTTAAAGAAGAAGGCGGTCGTCATTCAGTATTTTTACTACTAACCGACATTATGAAAGAAGGCTCACAAATGCTAATTGCATCAGACGATGCTAGCCTAGTTGAGCAAGCTTATGGTGAAAAACCAGAAGACGGTAAAGTATGGTTAGACGGCGTATTAAGCCGTAAAAAGCAAGTAGTACCCCCACTACAAGACGCTTTTAAGGGCTAGGTTCGAGGTTCGAGGTTCGAGGTTCGAGGTTCGAGGTTCGAGAAATTTAAAAACCTTGCGGTTAATATCGCAAGGTTTTTTTATGCCTGTAGCAGCGGGTTCACCCCGCGTCAGTATTTGGTTTTAGGGTTTAGGTTTAGTTGCCTAACTCGTCGCTCGTAACCAGCACTTAAGCCTTTAACGATATTTTAATCACTACCAAATAAATCGCGTGTATATACTTTATCTGTTATGTCACTCAGCTCATCAACCATTCGATTAGACACAACAATATCTGAAAGTTGTTTAAACTCATTTAAATCACGGATTACTCGTGAATTAAAAAATACATCATCTTTCAATTCAGGCTCATAAACAATCATTTCAATGTTGTAGCCCATAATGCGTTTCATAATCCCTTGAATGGCTGACGCCCTAAAATTATCAGAGTTGGTTTTCATAACCAACCTGTAAATACCCACCACTTTTGGATTACGTTTAACAATTGAGTCTGCAATAAAATCTTTGCGGGTAGTATTGGCATCAACAATCGCACTTATCATATTATTTGGCACATCTTTGTAATTAGCCAATAGCTGCTTAGTGTCTTTTGGTAAGCAATAACCACCATAACCAAATGAGGGATTATTGTAATGTTCGCCAATTCGAGGGTCGAGTCCCACCCCCTTTATGATCTGCTTACTATTTAAATTATGTGATTCAGCATAGGTGTCTACCTCATTAAAATAAGCAACACGCATCGCTAAGTAAGTATTAGAGAAAAGCTTTATCGCTTCAGCTTCAGTTGAGTCAGTAAAAAGAACCTCTATATTCTCTTTTATAGCGCCCTGCTTTAACAAATTTGCAAATGCAGTAGCGCGTTCGCT
Source organism: Pseudoalteromonas sp. BSi20439 (assembly GCF_000241165.1). Classification (NCBI taxonomy): domain Bacteria; kingdom Pseudomonadati; phylum Pseudomonadota; class Gammaproteobacteria; order Alteromonadales; family Pseudoalteromonadaceae; genus Pseudoalteromonas; species Pseudoalteromonas sp. BSi20439. Next base: position 11,361 of record NZ_BADW01000215.1, on the reverse strand, counting down.
TTGCTCCCCGACAATAATTCGTGATGGGTATAAATTATCGTACAAAGCTTTACCTTCACGTAAAAATTCTGGTGAAAATAACACATTATCAATACCAAACTGCTCTTTTATTCGCTGAGTAAAGCGCACAGGCACCGTTGATTTAACTACTATCACCGCATCGGAGTTATACATGAGTGCATCTTTTATAACTGCCTCAACAGAGCTAGTGTTAAAGTTATTCGTATGAGTATCGTAATCGGTAGGTGTAGCAATAATAATGAAATCAGCATCTGTATACGCTTGATTTTTATTTATTGTAGCAGTGAAATTTAAATCATTTCGCTGTAAATATTCACTAATGTAATCATCAACAATGGGGGACTGCTTATTATTTAATAACGCAATTTTTTCTTCGTCTATATCCAATGCAATGACTTCATTATGTTGTGCTAACAACATTGCATTAGATAAACCAACATAACCCGTGCCCACCACTGTTATCTTCATAAGTAGCCTTAAAATAAAAAGTAATGCTATGAATAACAAAAGTATAGTTAAAGCTAAGTTATTGGCAAATAAGGAGCTCTTTTGTTTATAATTTTGTTCCTTACTTTGCACCTCTAAATCATCATGCGCTCTTCGCAACTTAGTATATAACCCATTTAAATTATGCATGAACTGAGAGAGAAGTGAGCGAAAATGAGCCCCTTGCTTCACAACTAAATTTTAAATCGCACCCCTAGCTCGTACTCTTTAACATTCCACTCTTAACCAAACACCTGTAAGGCATAAAACCCCGCCTACAAAACATTTCTACCACAGAGAACACCGAGGCACTTCGAGCTACACAGAGAAGACAAGGCAAATAAAACATGTCTTTAATCACTTCCTCTGTGCACTCTGTGACCTCTGTGGTAAAAAATCACTAAAAGATGCGGGATGAACCCAGAGCAAAAGCTAAACGGCATATTTGAAAAGCAACTCTAGGATCTAGGTTTTTACTAGCACCTCGCGCAATTTCGCTATGGTAAGCCGCTAAAAATCCAAACTATTAATTGCCTGCTATATTTACCTATAAAATAAAGGCGTTAGGCTCTAAGTGCTAGACTCGAGCTTCGAGCCGTAGCCCCTGGCCCGCAAGCCCGCAGCCAAAACATAAGGACATAAAATGCAAATACTTCACCATGGAGCAGTAAATGGCGTAACAGGCTCATGCCACCAGCTGATAATAAACGATCAAAGCTCTTTTCTAATTGACTGCGGGCTATTTCAAGGTGAAGATTCTGTTGATGATCTTAATATTGAATTTAATATAGATACAGTCCGCGCGCTGATTGTCACCCATTGTCACATCGATCATGTTGGCCGAATCCCCTACTTATTAATGGCTGGCTTTAAAGGACCCATATTTACCTCTGTCGCATCAGCAAGCTTATTGCCGTTAGTCATTGAAGATGCATTAAAAGTGGGCGTTACGCGAGACCAAAAAATAATAGACACCTGCTTAAGATTACTTAAACAGCAAATTATTGAAGTTGATTTTAAAACCTGGTTCGATCTTCCTTGCAAAGGTGAACACACAGCGAAAGCCCGATTACAACGAGCAGGGCACATTTTAGGCTCCGCCTATGTTGAAATAGACATAGGCACACCTCCCCACAAAGCTAATAATAATCATAGAGTGGTTTTTTCTGGTGATTTAGGCGCGCCCTATACGCCTTTACTACCCGCACCTAAAGCGCCCTATAAAGCCGATACCTTAGTGATAGAGTCGACCTATGGAGATAAAAATCACCAAGGTCGTAAACAACGTACGCAAACCTTAAAAAACGTGATTGAACGCGCTGTTGCCGACAACGGCGTAGTACTTGTGCCTGCCTTTAGTATTGGCCGCACGCAAGAACTGTTATACGAGCTTGAACAGCTAATTCATGCTTCTGCTAAAAACTCACCTTGGCGCACAATACAAGTAATACTCGACTCCCCCATGGCAGCTAACTTTACTCAGCAATACCGAAAATTTAAATATTTATGGGATGAAGAAGCAAAACAAAAAGTAGCCAAAGGCCGCCATCCTCTCGACTTTGAAAACCTCACTACAATAAATACCCATAGCGAGCACTTAGCGTTAATAAATTACCTCGCCACACGCCAAACACCTGCAATTATCCTAGCTGCAAGCGGTATGTGCACCGGCGGAAGAATAGTTAACTACCTAGAGCGATTTTTAACAGATGAAACCACCGACGTACTATTTGTAGGTTACCAAGGGCGCGGAACATTAGGTCGAGACATACAAGCCTACGGACCAAAAAATGGCTACGTGTTGATAAATAATACTAGGGTGAATATTAACGCCAAAATACACACTATAAGCGGTTATAGTGCTCATGCAGATCAGGCAGGTCTCATTAAATTTGTAACCGGTATGCGCAAAAAGCCCCGCCATATAAAAATAGTCCACGGCGATGATGACGCTAAAAATGCACTCGCTACAAAGTATAGGGAAGTACTGGGGAACGAGGTGAAGGTAGAAATTGGGAAGGGATAGGTTTTAGGTTCGGGGTTCGGGGTTCGGGGTTCGGGGTTCGAGAAATTTAAAAACCTTGCGGTTAATATCGCAAGGTTTTTAAATATCTGTAGCAGCGGGTTCACCCCGCGTCGTTATTAGGTTTTAGGCCCGTCACCCGTCACCCGTCGCTCGTCGCCCGTAACTCGCAACCCGAGTACAGTATAAAATAGCAACACTTAAGTTGCTAAAAACAACAATAGCAACTAATATGTTTCTATAAATTTAAAAAGCAACTTATTAGTTTCCTTAAATGAACCTTCTACAGCAAATAAAAAACCGTCGTCTTGCTCTAAAAATAAAACAAAATGAAATGCCCATGCGCATTGGTATTTCTAGGCAACAATACCAGCGACTTGAAGCAAAAGGCAATCCCAGATTAGATACGCTAACATTAGTAGCTCAAGGGCTTAATAGTGAAATAATGTTAATACCGAAAGAAAAAATGAGTGTGGTATTAGCAGCCCTCAAAAACAGTGATGGCAACATACCAACCGAACACCAAAAGCCTAATCAAAGCCTACAAAAAATAACTGTATCTGAAGATCCATGGAAAGGATTACTAGAGGATGAGGATGAACATGGAAATTAATGTTTTAAAGTTAACACTGCATGGCCATGTAGTAGGCTTTCTTGCTGGGGGTAAAAATGGCTTAAACATATTCCACTTCGATGAAAGCTTTCGTTTAAATAAAACGAGGCCAACATTTAGCTTAACTACACATCCAAACTTCCCACGAGCTGAAAAAATGATGTCAGAACCTTGGGTAACAAACCAACGCGTTCACCCCATACTATCAAACCTACTACCAGAAGGTTCATTAAGCGAACTAATAGCTCAAGGCCTTAAAACTCATGTAGATAATGAGTTTCACATCCTTTCGTACCTCGGAATGGACTTACCAGGTGCTTTAGTTGCTGAACCAATGAAGCCTGAGGATGTTCCAATTAGCCTATTTAATAGTCATGGCCAAGTAACTGCGGTGAATTTTGACAAGTTAAATCAAGAGAATAAATTTTCTTTGGCTGGTGTCCAAATGAAATTTTCTATGAAAGAAAAAGACGGCCGATATAATTTAGCACGTGATAATGTGTTAGGTGATTGGATCATAAAAACCCCCTCAACTAAACATAAAGATGTGCCTACTAATGAGTTTACATCCATGACTTTAGCGTCAATGGTAGGTGTGGATATTCCGGATATAAAACTAGTTAATATTGAACAATTAGATAATTTACCTCAAATTAATTTACCTGATGAAAAACTAGCGTTTGCAATAAAGCGATTCGATAGGCAAAACAATCAACGAATTCACATGGAAGATTTTGCACAAGTACTCGTTAAGTACCCACACGATAAATACAATTCAGGAAACTATGAGCAAATAGCAAGGATCTTATATCAGTTTTCAGAGGATGGGCTCGCTGATGTGCAACAGCTAGCAAGACGTTTACTTGCTAATATTCTGCTAGCTAATGGTGACGCTCACCTAAAAAATTGGAGTTTATTATATTCAGACCAAACAACGCCAAGGCTATCACCTGCTTATGATATAGTTACAACCAGTGTTTACATTGCAAATGAGCAACATTTTGCACTCAACCTCGCGAAAACAAAAGCATGGTACGATATCTCTTATAAACATTTTGAATACTGGTCTAAAAAAGCAGACACTCCTTGGCGAGCTATAAAACCTCATTTAGATGATGTAATTAATAAAGCGCGTACACAATGGCCAGATGCGATTAAGAATTTACCAATGAGTAAAGCACATAAACAACAACTTAAAACTCATTGGCAACGCCTTCATGAAGATTTTAGGTTCTAGGGATTAGGTTCGAGGTTCGAGGTATTTAAAAACCTTGCGGCTATTTTTATGCATGTAGCAGCGGGTTCACCCCGCGTCGATTTTAGGTTCGAGGTTCGGTGTTTAGCTCTAGGCTCGTAACCCGTTGTTGCTCAGTGCCCGCTCCCCGTTGCCCACCGCTCGTCGCCCGCAACCCGCTGCCCTTTAAATCCTGTACAAGCAAGTATATTCACGTATCATTTTAAGGCCAATAAATAAAAGGATACCTCTTGTTTAATCTCCCCCCCACGACAATTGCACTTATTATCGTTTGTAGCGGCTCTATTATTGGACCGCTTGGCATGGCAGGCGTTAACATCGCTATTCCTGACCTTGCTGAAGATTTACACGCAAGCGCAAAAATGATTGCGTGGATGCCCACCTTGTATTTACTCAGTAGCGTCCTTTTTATGCTGCCGTGCGGTAAAATAGCAGACAACTATGGTCGCAAACGCGTGTATGCATTTGGTTTAGGTTTAAATGCGCTGGCCTCGCTAATGTGTGCGTTAGCAAATTCTATTGAGTGGGTGCTTTTTTGGCGCTTTATACAAGGGGCTGCAGGCGCCATGATTTTTGGTATAGGTGTTGCCATTATCACCTCTGTTACGCCTGATAATAAACGCGGAATGGCACTGGGCATCTCTGCGGCGTGTGTGTACATAGGACTCAGTGCAGCGCCTGCGGTTGGTGGCTGGCTCACTGAAATATGGGGATGGCGCGCCGTGTTTTACTCGCAAATCCCCCTGGTACTTATGCTGCTTATTGCCATTAAACTGTTTTTGCATGGCGAATGGAAAAACGATAAAAAATCGCCGTTTGACTGGTGGGGTATGGTTATTTTCTCGCTCTTTGCACTGTGCTTAGTATTAGGGTTAAGTGATTTACCGAATATAGCTGGCTGGCTATTAACCGCACTTTCAATCATTTGTTTAATGCTATTTATTGTTCACCAAAGTCGCAGTCGGCGCCCGTTAATTAGAGTACAAATGTTTTTAGAAAGTCGTGTATTTAGCCTATCGTTGACTACATCGTTTTTAATGTATGCCAGTAACTTTTCACTGGCCTTTTTGTTAAGTTTGTACCTGCAATATATAAAAGGATTAAGCCCCGCACATGCAGGACAAATAGTATTACTACAAGCGGTTTCAATGGCTATTATGGCGCCCCTAGCAGGTAAGCTTGCCGATAAAATACAACCACGCTTACTTGCCACGCTAGGCTGTGTAATTGTTCTGGTTGGATTTTTTCTGTTATCCCAGTTATCGGTTAACTCAAGCACCGCTTACATTAGCGGCTCACTGTTATTATTAGGGATTGGGTTTGGCTTATTTTCGACCCCTAACAACAATGCCATTATGGGTGCAGTGGATAAAAGTGAGCTAGGTGTGGCGTCTTCCTCAATGAACTTATCACGCACTATTGGTAATTTATTTGGTATGAGCTTAATAAACTTAATTGTGCATTATTACCTTGGTGACAGCACCTTCTCAGCGCAAAATAGCCACGCACTAATGAGCACCATTTCATTGGCGTTTAAAATGTCATTAGGATTTGTCATGCTGGCAAGCTGTATTTCTGCGCTGCGAGGTCGGGCTTAAAAGGCTGCTAGCTTCGAGCTTCGAGCTGCGAGGCACTAGGTTCGAGGGAGGTTCAAGGTTCTAGGCTCTAGGATCTATGCCCGTAGCTCGAAGCCCGTAACCCGCTGCCGTTATCATGAACTTTAACACCGCACTTGGCCTAATCTCTACCTATCACCTAAACCCTAGCACCTATCACCTATCACCTAAGATTCAATATCTTTATTGTCTACACTCATTTCTATTTGCTTATTCAGTAAGTTAATTAACAAAATGCTGCGCATATCGCCGTCGGGCTCTTTGTATATTGCTTGAATACTTTTAAAAGAATCGTTATTAACGCTGACTACATCACCCGCTTTTGGCATTGTTGACTCAACGGTTTGTGAGCATTTACTTTGTAATTGTTCAATTAAAGCTACAGGGACTATTTGATAACTCGCACCATAAGACACAAACCCACCAATACCGCGGGTATTTTTTACAGCAGAAAAATTTCCGCTTTTTAAATCAAGACGAACAAACAAGTAATTAGGAAACAAAGCGAGCTGTTTAACAGTACGACGACCTTTAACCAGCTTTTCTGTTGTTAATTTGGGGTAAAATGCCTCAATCCCTTGGTTGGTTAAGTTAGTTTTTGCCCTTTCCTCTTGTCGGGGCTTGCACATAACTAAATACCAATTTTCCATACTATACCCTGTAACCTTAGCTTAACGAGCAGTCGCCAGCATTTATCAAACCGAACTTGCCATTGTAAACTACTCACGGAATTGATGCGAGCCTGATAGTTAGGTTTTAGGTCCTAGGTTTTAGACCCGTAGCCCATTACTCGTTGCCCGTTACCGGTAACCCACTACCGTGAATTTTAAAACCATGCTTGGCTTAATCTCTACCTAGCCCCTAGCCCCTAGCACCTTTACCCTTTAACCAACTCTTTCATATATTCAGTAAACTCATAACCTAAGCTTTCATGGCGCATGCTGTATTCTACAATGGCTTTTAAATAACCAAGTTTATCGCCGCAGTCATGTGAGCGGCCACTCACATGAAACGCTTCTACCGTATCAATAGCAAGTAATGCATCAATCGCGTCTGTAAGTTGTATTTCACCGCCTGCGCCAACATGAGTTTTAGCGAGTAATGGCCAAATATTTTTACTTAAAACATAACGACCAACAACGGCTAAATTTGAAGGAGCAACCTCTGCGGCTGGTTTTTCAACCATTGCGAAGAAGGATCCGATAGTTCCCTCTATTAGAAGAAAACACCACCCTCCCCTCAAACACTTACACAGCAAGGCCTTGCGCGCGATTTAGCTTTTTATATGAGACACAAAAACGTCTGATTTTTAACATTTGAGACAGTTTTAATCGTGAAAAATGCGAGTGAGAAGTGTCTCAATCTGGCTATTTACGACACGCTAGCACACTAAAAGTCTGAGATAAAAAAGTGTAAAAATTCACTTTTTAATATGCCAACATATTAAATAATGCCCATAAAAAAGGATTCACCGTGTCTCAATATGGCTATTTCATAGAGTCTTAGCAGCTAAAAGTCTGAGATGAAAAAGTGAAAAAATTCACTTTTTTATTATGTGGTCAGGCGCTTTTTTACCTAATTTAAGGGGGTTTTACGCGTTAAAATGACAACCAGTGAGTCGGCTTGGCGCTCAAGCCTGCGATTTTATCGTAGCTTCATCCGTAACTGGTGAAATAGTGAATGTAAAAGTGAATACTCAATGCTAGACGCGCTATACAGCGCCTAAATGGGGTGAAGTCGATAGGTATAGCGTGGTGCTTTTGCGCAAAAGCGCCAATGTTACTCATGTAAATAATCAATATGTGTACATGATGTACCACTTATAAATATACCGCTGGCTAGCTTCTCAATACCCCTCTTCCATCAGCAGATTACTTGGACTCTGAGCGAGCACATTACTTTTTAATGCGGGCATAATGATTTCCCCTTTAGTTTATCGAATCCTTCCGAGAAAACCCATTGATCGACGCGAAGCGGCGTCGGTGGGATGAATCGGAATAACTAGCCCTGTTCTTGATGAGAATGGTAGTGCAGTGTGATTTAGTCTCATATTCCATCTTGACAACTCATTTCCATACAGTAGTCTATACAGTATATGAAAAAGACGCTTAGATACAACTACAGGCTAAACCCTACGCCAGAGCAAGAAGCTAAACTCGTTGAATTTGGCGCGACAGCGCGTGGCATTTGGAACTTATTACTGTCTGAAAATATGCGTCGATATGGGTTCGATAAAACATTCTTGTTCTACAATGATATGGCCTCGCTTCTTAAGGAAATAAAGCCTTTTGAAGAGTTTACGTGGATTAAGTCTTTTGACTCGGCAGCAGCTCAGCAAGTTGCTCGTGATTTAGAAACGGCAATGAAAAATGCGTTTTCTAAGGGGCGCTTACAACGTTTCCCAAAACACAAGATTTCATACAAAAAGAAAAAGCTTCACAATGACAGTTTTCGAGCGGTCAATAACTCGAACTGTATCCGCATTGAAAATGGCACTATCAGTATTCCAAAAGTTGGTAAAGTGCCTATCATTTTACATCGCGAACTGGCTAGCAAAATCAAAACGGTAACTGTTCAGTTTCGCCACGGTAAATGGGAATGCAGTATTACTCAAGAAGTGGAGTGCAAGACAGCCAAGCAAGTTCTAAAAAACATCACAGGTTTTGACATTAACTCAAAGCAAACGGTAGTTGGCTCGAACGGCTACGTGGCCGACAATCCAAAGTTTTTAACACAGTCAAAAACAAAGTTAAATCAATTGCAACGTCAGCTTGCACGCCGAACTAAAGGTTCAAATCGCTGGCACAAAACCAAACAACGCATCAATAAATTACACGGTAAGATCTCACGGCAAAGGCTCGACTTTGCACATAAAATTTCACGACAGATAACCAATGAAAATGATATTTTAGTGTTTGAAGATTTAAATGTAAAAGCGATGCAAAAATTCAATGGCAGTATGGTAGCTGACAATGTGATGGCTCTGATAACTCAGCTTTCAAAATACAAAACTGAGCTTGAAGGTAAACTCTATCACGAGATTGGCAGGTTTGAAAAATCCACTGGGATTTGCGCAGAATGCGGCCAGCACCATGTTTTAACATTGAACGACAGAAATTTCACTTGTAAAGCTTGCGAAGTTTACCAAAGCCGAGACTTGTCAGCGGCTAAAAGTATAGCAAAAACAGGTGAGTTAAATTTAATTGCGGCTGGGATCGTCGCAAGGGTAGCCCCCACATCTCAGCAGAAATCAGCTATTAAAACGAAAGTCTTCGAGTTGTCGAAGTTTGCTGTTGGAACTGAGAAAAAAGAAGTAGCCTAGCATTAAAAATCTAGGCTGTAGAAGCCCATTGATCGACACGTAGTGGCGTCGGTGGGTAGTTCACTAGCTATAAATTAGTACGAAATACAAACCACAAATTATCTAGCATTGCTTTAAGATGAATAAAGGCCAAAAAACCGACTTAATGTCGGCTTTTTGGCTAAGTGGTTTAAGGCTTAGCTTTCTACTTCTTCCCAATGGTTTTCGATTTCTTCTAGGCGAATTACTTTTGCAGCTTCCTCAGCTTCAGTATCCGACAGTAAATCAAGAAAATAACTTACGGGATTATTTTGCTCTTGGCTTTCCATATACAAAGCTCTTAAAGCCGCATCTGTAGTACGTGGAATTTTTGTTTGACCTTTCTCATAACGTGCAATTGTCTGTTCATCCACACCAAAACGTGTCGCAAGCATTTTTTGAGAAACATTCATTTCAATACGTAAAAATTTAAATTCCTCATACGCAAGAGGCCTATTGCTGTCGACAACAACCTGCGCTATTGCGCTATGAAGTCCGTTCATATCATCAATACTTGTATATTCTTCACCATCGATTTCTTCAACGGTAACACCATTTTTTAGATACACGTTTAATAAACCGCTTTCAGTATAATGGTACATATCAACCTCTTAATCTATCCATACAGTTACTAAAACTGACATAGGACTGTCATGATGATTCTTAAGTGCAACAGTCAACTCAATAACTTTGCCCGCTGCTAAACCTTTCAAGTTAAATTTCCAATCTCCGGAGGCCTCAGGGTATGGACCCTCTCTAAACACCGAATGTTTACTCTTAAGTAGAGTAATTATTTGTGCTGTAGTAACCCCTCGTTCATGCATGCGTTGTTTAACATGCTTGCTCCATCGAATCCTGTGGGTATAATTCTCTGCCAGATCATTCATTATTTTTCTGGCTGTTCCCTCTGTAAGTGGGAATTCTTTAACACCTTGTGGATTATTTTCAACCATGAACCACCTATCAATCTGATACCTATCATTTTGATAGGAAGGCAACGTATTGTCAACTATCACTTGAAAAAACTCTAAACGAACTTAGGGCCTGTTGATCTTTGCGGATTAAAATTTGTTCAAACTAGGGGCGGTTTAATCGCGGCGCGAGGTTTGTAACCTAGTGGACTAAGTCAAAACCGAGCAAAGCTTCCGCGTCCTGCTCACGCTCCTTACCTACATCCATGTAGGCAACAAAGAGTAAATCGCCCCTAGGCAGAACCCAAAGGGCAGCGCCTGTTTGGCATTGATGCTGCGTTATCACCTATTTATGGGGAATAACCACACCACATAGGCTCTGCCTTGCCTAAATACCAAACAGACTGCTGCAAATTTAACCTTGAAAGATCATTAGGCCCTAGTATCGCCGTCAGCAAAAACAACAACTACCACCTTCACAGAAGGGTGAGTTTCTTTCCTAACTCGTCTTGGGGCATAAACGAGTTAGTACCATAGTCCGCTTTTGGCACAGACTGTGTGAAAACTCAGATCACCTTTTGGTCTAAGTATGTTCTGCTTATGATCTATTAATCTATACATTTAGTTCACTTAATATACTGATATTTATATAATTAGACTATTGATTCAGTTGAGGGTTGAGGCAGTATGTCAAAGTTTATAAGCGGTGAAAGTCGTGACCAATCAACGTTATTTCCAGAATCGTTGGAAGATTACGTCAGTGAAGATAATACGGTCAGAGTGATTGATGTTTTCATTGAGGAACTAAATCTAGCTGAATTGGGGTTTAAAGGATTAACTTTAAAGTCCACAGGCCGCCCTAAGTATCATCCAGCCACATTATTAAAACTGTATCTTTATGGTTACCTCAACCGTATTCAATCATCCCGCCGATTAGAAACCGAATGCCAACGCAATATTGAACTGATGTGGCTACTTGGTAAGTTGGCACCCGACTTTAAAACGATTGCTGATTTTAGAAAAGACAACGGAGATGGTATAAAAAATGTGTGCAAAACGTTTGTTGAAGTCTGCCGTCGTCTGAATATGTTTGAGT
>NZ_BADW01000216.1:0-57256 GCF_000241165.1 Pseudoalteromonas sp. BSi20439 | reverse complement strand
TAATTAAAGTAGATTACTGAAAACTTTTATTATCAGAAATTCCAAATTTTAGTTAGTGCGTAGTAATACGAACTGACATCAAATTTGCTTGGTGACAATAGCGTTTTGGACCCACCTGACCCCATGCCGAACTCAGTAGTGAAACGAAACAGCGCCGATGATAGTGTAGCATTTGTTATGTGAAAGTAGGACATTACCAGGCTCCAAATACAAGAAAGCCCGACTCGAAAGAGTTGGGCTTTTTTACGTCTGTAGGAAAGTGAAAAACAAAGGTTAAAGGTATTAGGTTAAAGAGAAAGAAAGCCTATTCTCTGCATTGATAATGTACTCTCTAGCGCTGTGGGCACTACGACATTCTACTGCGTTGTCGCTATGTAGTAGCGCACCGACTCCAAATACAAGCAAGCCCGATTCGAAAGAGCCGGGCTTCTTTACGTCTGGAATAAAGTAAAAGAAGGTTCGAGGTGAAAGGTATTGGGTTAAAGGAAGAGAATTGACCAGAATCGAGCCCACGACATTCTACTGCGCTGTCGCTACGAAGTCGTACACCGATTCCAATTAGCCGGTATTTGCTTTTAGGTTTTTTATGATCATTAAAGCGAGCTTAATGGTGTTAGTAACTGAGAAAAATATAATTTTGCTTTGTTAGTGGCTTTGATTTAGGATCAAAACAGTTTAAAACCATGAATGATTTGCCTGTGTATAGATTATTAATTAGCGCCTTATCCATTTTCTTTTGTGTTTCTGTATCAGCAGTTGAAGTAACTGATCTATATCAAGATATTTTGGTTGTAGAAGATAAATCTCGTGATACACGTTTAGATGCTAGCCGCAAAGCGTTGCTGAACGTATTAGTAAAAGTGAGCGGTGATAAAAGCGCGGACGAAAATCAGCTAGCGAAGCAGCGCACCAAAGACATATCTGATTACATGTTAAAATTTGAATACGATGAACGTATCCCCGGAGAGCTTAAATTATTAGTCAAATTTGAGGCTCGAAAGATCAATGCGTTAATTAAAGATCTTAATTTGCCACTATGGGGAGTACAGCGCCCACTAGTTGCTATCTGGTTAGGGATTGAAGATAACAGGCAACGAGAACTAGTAACGCAAGAAAGTTACCCACAGTTAGAGCAACTCATTTATGATAAAGCAAGCCGTCGTGGCTTACCTGTGGTTGTGCCTTTGCTGGATTTACAAGATAGACGCCTTGTTGGAGTCCCTGAGGTTTGGGGGAACTTTTCAGAACCAGTAGAAGAGGCATCTAAACGCTACAGTGCTGAGCGAAGTATTACTGCTAGGATGTATCAAGAATTTAACTCCGATAATTGGGTATTAGATTGGCGCTTCACCAATGATGAAATGTTTGAATCTAACCGAATTATTGGCTATAGACAGCAAATTGTTGCGCAAATGCTTGATGATTTAGCACAAGGTTTAGCTGGCGAATACGCCATCGATCCTAATGCGTATTATGAACAGCGTACTGCTAATTTGACCTTAAAAGGGACTGATACCTTTGTGGATATAGAATTGGCAAAGCGCCGTCTACTCAACCTAAGTGTTGTAACCCAAGCGGTTATCATACGTAAAACTCCCGATTCGGTTGAATTTAAGCTAGATCATACCGGCACTGTTAACGACCTTAAAAAAGCCCTTGGTCTTGATAATGCCTTTAAAGATTATGTTGACCCTCGTGCTTTTTATCACATAGTTGATAAGCAAAGCCTAGAGTATCAATGGGTTGAAAACTAATGCTAACTCAAGAGCCAATGCAAATGGCGCTACCGGTTACTTTACCGGATGATGAAACATTTGCCTCTTATTTTGGTGGAGAAGACTCATTAGAGGTAAGCCATCTAAAAGATAGTTTTGCTAAGCTTACTCATGCTTTTCAGTATACTTATTTGTGTGGCTTAGGAGACTCAGGTAAATCCCATTTGTTATACGCCACCTGTATTCAAGCCCAAGAGCGCGGCTTATCTAATATGCTGCTATCAATGCGAGAAGTTCTACATTTTGGCCCGATGGTTTTAGATGGACTTGAGGCGCTAGATGTATTATGTATTGATGATGTTCACCTAGTGGCAGGTAATGATGCATGGGAAAAAGCGTTATTTAACTTTTTTAATCGCTTTAATGAGCCTAATAAAATGTTGGTAGTAACCGCTGATTTACTGCCAAATATGCTTAATATTAGCTTGCCCGATTTAGAATCGCGTTTGAAGTGGGGTACCACTTTTCAAATTCGTTCTATGAGTGATGATGATAAAGCACAAGCGCTGGTTAAACGTGCGAACATGCGTGGACTTGAACTTAGCGACGAATGTGCGCGGTTTTTATTAACCCGTTTAAGTCGTGATATGCGCGCTTTATTGGATGTATTGGACAAATTAGATCATGCATCTATGGCTGCACAGCGAAAATTAACTATTCCTTTCATAAAATCAACGCTAAAGCTGTAGTAGGTCTAGAATCTAGACCCTGCTTTCAGTTATCATTAGCTAACTAAATTGTAATCACCTTCTTTGAAAGATCAGGTATCGAATGAACTTAGAAAATATATTAGCGCAAGCACTTGAGGCAGTTGCCAGTGCCAGTGAAATCGCGCAACTAGAAGAGATCAGGGTTAACTACCTTGGTAAAAAAGGCGAGATCACCAGCTTACTTAAAACACTGGGTAAAATTGCTCCTGAAGAACGCAAAGAAGCAGGCCAGGTAATCAATCAAGCTAAGCAAGATGTGCAAAGCGCAATTAATGATAAGCGTGAGCTTTTAGCGAGTAAAGCACTTGAAGAAAAACTAGCTGCTGAAACTATCGATGTAACTTTACCAGGGCGCGTTATGCCCTCTGGTGGCCTTCACCCAGTAACACGTACAATTGAGCGTATTGAAAGCTTTTTTGGTGAACTAGGCTTTGAAGTTAAATCAGGCCCTGAAGTTGAAGATGATTTTCATAACTTTGATGCGCTAAATATTCCTGAGCACCATCCTGCTCGCGCCGACCACGATACTTTTTACTTTAATCCTAAGTTGGTGTTGCGTACTCAAACTAGTGGTGTGCAAATTCGTACCATGGAAACAGAGCAGCCGCCGCTTCGTATAATTTCACCAGGGCGTGTATACCGTAATGACTACGACCAAACACATACACCTATGTTCCATCAGGTGGAAGGTTTAATGGTTGATACGGACGTTAGCTTTACTGAGCTCAAAGGTATTTTACATGACTTTTTACGTAACTTTTTTGAAGAAGATATGGAAATTCGTTTCCGTCCTTCATTCTTCCCATTTACAGAGCCTTCAGCTGAAGTAGATGTAATGGGTAAAGACGGTAAATGGTTAGAAGTATTAGGCTGCGGCATGGTTCACCCTAACGTACTTAAGTCTGTTGGTATCGATCCTGAAAAATACACCGGTTTTGCTTTTGGTATGGGTGTAGAGCGCTTAACTATGTTGCGTTACGGCGTAAATGATTTACGTGCGTTTTTTGAAAACGACTTAAAATTCCTAAACCAGTTCCGTTAAGAGTGAAGAAATAAAATGAAATTTAGTGAAAAGTGGTTAAGAGAGTGGGTAAATCCTGCAATTGATACGCAAGCTCTTTCGGAACAGCTTTCAATGGCTGGTTTAGAAGTAGATGGCGTAGAGCCGGCAGCAGCCAAATTTAATGGTGTTGTTGTAGGTGAAGTGATTGAATGCGGCCAGCACCCTGATGCAGATAAACTACGTGTAACAAAAATTAATGTTGGTGGTGATGAACTGCTTGATATTGTTTGTGGTGCACCAAATTGCCGCCAAGGTATTAAAGTTGCTGTTGCCACTGTTGGTGCAGTATTACCAGGTGATTTTAAAATTAAAAAGGCCAAACTTCGTGGTCAACCATCACACGGCATGTTGTGTGCGTTTGATGAGCTAGGCATTAGCGAAGAAGGCGATGGCATTATGGAATTGCCGCTTGACGCGCCTATTGGCACAGATTTACGCGAATACTTAGGGTTAGATGACAACATCATAGATGTAGATTTAACCCCTAACCGTGGTGACTGTTTAGGTATTAAAGGGCTTGCCCGCGAAGTCGGCGTACTGAACAGCATTGATGTTAATACATTAAGTATTCCAGCGGTAGCACCGACAATTGAAGATAAAGTATCAATCGAGTTGGTTAACGATGAGGCTTGTCCTCGTTATTTAGGGCGTGTTATCAAAGGCATTAACCTTAATGCTGAAACTCCTTTATGGATGGTTGAAAAGCTACGCCGTAGTGGTGTGCGTTCAATCGATCCGGTTGTTGATGTGACTAACTTTGTATTATTAGAACTTGGTCACCCAATGCATGCATTTGATTTAAATGCGATTGAGGGTGGAATTAAAGTACGTAGTGCAAACGCAGGTGAAGAATTAGTTTTACTTGATGGTAACACTGCAAAGTTAAATGAATCGACATTAGTGATTGCCGATCATCATAAAGCGCTAGCTATTGCTGGTATTTTTGGTGGTGAGCAATCTGGCGTTACTGACAAAACAGCTGATATTCTGTTAGAAAGCGCATTCTTTAACCCTGTGGCTATTGCTGGTCAAGCACGTAGCTACGGCTTACATACCGATGCATCTCATCGCTATGAGCGTGGCGTAGACTTTGCGCTACAACATGACGCAATGGAGCGCGCTACAGCGTTACTACTTGAAATTGTTGGTGGTGAAGCGGGCCCTGTTGTTGAAGCTGTGGCTGCTGATAAGTTACCTAAAGTAACTGAAGTACGTTTACGTCGGTCACGTTTAGACCGCGTTATTGGTCATCATATTGAAGATGCGAAAGTAACCGATATTCTGACGCGTTTAGGACTTGATGTTAAATTTGACAATGATAGCTGGAGCGCTGATGTGCCAAGCTACCGTTTTGATATTCGTATCGAAGAAGATTTAATTGAAGAAGTTGCACGAGTGTACGGTTATAACAGCATTCCTAATGTTGCACCGACAGCAAAACTTAAAATGACCACGCATGATGAATCAACTGTTGCCCTGAGCCGTTTTCGAAATGCGCTAGTAACACGTGGCTATCAAGAAGCCATTACTTACAGCTTTGTTGACCCTAAAGCGCAAGCTATTTTACACCCTGAGTGTAATGCACTGGTATTACCGCACCCAATTTCAATTGAAATGTCAGCGATGCGTGTAAGTTTAATGCCTGGGCTGCTTTCATCTGTTGCGTATAACCAAAACCGCCAACAACCTCGTATTCGCTTATTTGAACATGGCCTTAAATTTATCAGCGATGAAAGCGCAGAAAATGGCGTTTACCAAGTGCCTGTTATTGGTGGCGTTATTACTGGTTTGGTACATGGTGAGCATTGGGTTGAAGAAAAACGCAATGTCGACTTTTATGACCTAAAAGGGGATGTTGAAGCATTACTTGCAATTACCAACGATGTTAGCCGCTTTGAAATTAAAGCTGAGCAATCGGATGGTCTTCACCCGGGTCAGTCTGCCGTTATTTATGTTGATGGTAAAAAAGTAGGTTTCTTTGGCGCATTACATCCTCAAGCGCAAAAATCGTTAGATATCAACAATGCTACTTTTGTGTTTGAAATTGAAATGTCGGCATTAGAAAAAAGAAATTTACCTCAAGCTGTAGGGGTGTCTAAATTCCCATCAAATCGCCGCGACATCGCTATTTTAGTACAAGACAGCGTTAAAATTGGTGATATTTTAAACGTCATCGGAAAAGTTGGCGGAAATCAATTGGTTGACCTAAACTTATTCGATGTGTATAAGGGCAAAGGTATTGAGCCAAATTATAAGAGTTTGGCGATTGCTCTAACACTGCAGGCGGTTGATAGAACACTCGAAGAGAAAGATATCAATCAGGTAGTTGATAAC
The DNA here is from genome assembly GCF_000241165.1 of Pseudoalteromonas sp. BSi20439. Classification (NCBI taxonomy): domain Bacteria; kingdom Pseudomonadati; phylum Pseudomonadota; class Gammaproteobacteria; order Alteromonadales; family Pseudoalteromonadaceae; genus Pseudoalteromonas; species Pseudoalteromonas sp. BSi20439. The sequence goes on along the minus strand of NZ_BADW01000216.1, from coordinate 51,374 downwards.
GTGGTGGCCGCACTGGCCGAACAGTTTAATGCATCGTTGAGGGACTAGATATGGCGCTTACTAAAGCCGACATAGCTGAACACCTATTTGAAAAGCTCGGGATCAATAAAAAAGATGCCAAAGATTTAGTTGAAGCGTTTTTTGAAGAAATCCGCTCAGCGCTTGAAAAAGGCGAGCAGATTAAGCTCTCTGGATTTGGTAACTTTGATCTTCGAGATAAGAAAGAAAGACCGGGACGTAATCCGAAAACGGGAGAAGACATTCCAATTTCAGCACGTCGCGTAGTTACTTTTAGACCGGGACAAAAGTTAAAGACCCGTGTCGAAGTAGGCACAAGCAAAAAATAAACAAAAAGGCAGCGCAAGCTGCCTTTTTTGTATCTGTTGTATTATTTCCGGGGGGAAATAAACTTTCCTTGATCTATTTGCTGCAAAGTCTGCTCGGCTAACCTATCTAAACTCTCTAAATTCTTTCCTTGTGCTATTAACTGCTGCTCAATTAATAATATGTCGATATTTTTTATCCCAGAGAGCTCTGCTATTTTGGCAAAAATGTACGCGTGCTTATATTGATGATGCTTGTAAAAAAGGCTAATTAAAGAGGTGTATATTTCTGGATCAGGTACTTGCTTAGCTTGATTTAACGCCAGTGTGTTGTATAAAAAACCAATCGCTTTGTGCTCATCAACTTTAATATAATAAGACGCCAAGTAAAATTGCATTTCAGCACTCGTTTCAACCTCAGCAGTATTTTCTAGAGCAAGTAACCGGGTGAGTGCTGTTTCATCATTGTTTCTTGACCAATGGTAATAGAGTAGGCCAGGGTGAGTGGTTGCTTGTGTTTGCTGATAAATACGTGCCATTTCTTTATTACTAGTGAGATACGCTCGTCGACGGGCGGTGGTTTTACCTTTTAGCTTTATATGCTGAATATTAGCAGCTAAGCCGATACATTGGTTGTAGTGCTCAAACGCTTTGAGTAATTGATACTTGTGCTCATCGGTTGGTTGTAAGGATTCGCGGTAGCGAGAAAAAATAGTACGCTCTCGCTGTGCCTTACAGTGGCTATCGTGGTTAAGATCATTGCACATGGCGGGTGATTGCGCACAAACATCTTCAACGATAAAAGATTCTTCGCACCCTGCAAACAACAATGCAAAAGTGAGGGTTATGCGCTTAAAAGCCATCCGAGCCTCTCAATCATCAATAAAGTATTATTCTAGCCTAAACTTTAGTCTCTAACAGTGGAGAATAAAATGAGATTAAATTAGAATAGGCCTGCCCGAAGGAATGTGTTGCTCTCAAAATTCGATACATTCTTAGGCTATCCGTTCAAAATTGTTTAATTAGGTAAAAAAAATGACCTCATCTCACGAGTTAGAATACACAAGTAGCTGGCAAGAACGTCAAGATTACGCTGAAAGCATGCAACCAATTATTGGTAAATTGTACCGTAATCGTGGTATTGAAATCGCTGTTTACGGCCGTCCATTAGTAAACTCAAGCACTATAGATATTATTAAGTCTCACAAATCAGTAGCTCAGTTTGAAGGAACTAAACTTCGCCTACGTGAAAGCTTCCCATTCTTAGAAGCTATTAGCAAAATGGAATTAAATTCTGCCCGTATCGATATTGGTAAATTAGCATACAGCTATTTATACACAGATGCTGCGAATGGCCGTTCAGTAGAAGAGTTCGTTAAAGACGAGCTAGCTGAAATTGTTGATTCTGAGCCTAAAGCGCCACGTGACGTAGTACTTTACGGCTTTGGTCGTATCGGTCGCTTATTAGCACGTTTGTTAATTGAAAAATCAGGCCCTTATGCGGATCTAAACCTACGCGCTATTGTTGTGCGTGGTGGTAAAGACGGCGATTTGGAAAAACGTGCAAGCTTATTGCGTCGTGATTCTATCCATGGTCCGTTCAATGGTTCAATTACCATTGATAAAGAGCGCAATGCAATTAAAGCTAACGGTAGCTACATTCAAGTTATCTACGCTAATTCGCCAAGCGAAGTTGATTACAGCGCTTACGGTATCGAAAACGCACTTGTTGTTGATAACACAGGTATTTGGAAAGATGAAGCTGGTCTTGGTCAACACTTAGAATCTAAAGGTGCTGCAAAAGTATTATTAACAGCGCCAGCTAAGGGCAACATTAAAAATATCGTTTACGGTGTAAATAACCAAGATATTTTACCTGAAGATAAAATTGTATGTGCTGCAAGCTGTACAACTAATGCAATAACACCAACATTGAAAGCATTAAACGATCAGTTTGGTATTAAGAATGGTCACGTTGAAACAGTTCACTCATACACTAATGACCAAAACTTAATTGATAACTACCACAAAGCAGAACGTCGTGGTCGTGCTGCGGCACTTAACATGGTTATCACTGAAACAGGTGCAGCAAAAGCGGTATCTAAAGCATTACCAGAGCTTGAAGGTAAACTAACAGGTAACGCAATCCGTGTACCTACACCAAACGTATCGTTAGCTATCTTAAACTTAAATCTTGAAAAGAGCACGACGGTTGAAGAGCTTAATGCGTTTTTACGTGAAACAGCACTTCACTCAGACCTACGTGATCAAATCGATTACACAGCGTCAACTGAAATTGTATCTACCGATTTAGTAGGTAGCCGTTACGCAGGTGTTGTTGATTCTCAAGCAACCATTGTTGATGATAACCGTGTTGTACTTTACGTATGGTACGACAATGAGTTTGGTTATAGCTGTCAGGTAGTTCGCTGTATGCGCGACATGGCAGAAGTCTCATTCCCAAGTTTACCTCGATAAACACATGAGCAATTAAGAAAAGCCAGCACTTGCTGGCTTTTTTAGGTCTGAAGATTTTTAAAGTGAAGCGGTTATGGTACGCTTTATTAAATTAGGTACGTAGTAATAGCCGTTTAAAGTGCATGAACACGTACTTACCTCTTGGCTAAATCCCTTGGTCAAGATACACAGTTAACTAATAGGTTTGTTGTAATGAAAATCAGTAGCAATTTTGACAGTGGTAATATTAAAGTTATTGAAGCCACCGATCCGTTAAATATTCAGTTAGAAATTAATAAAGATTATCAGTCTGAGTTTTATCAGTGGTTTCACTTTCGTCTTGAAACAACGCCTTATCAACTACATCAGTTAAATATTAATAATCTTGATAAGTCTGCATATCCAGACGGTTGGGTAGACTACCAAGCCGTTGCATCATACGACCGTCAAACATGGTTTCGTGTACCGTCTTCGTATGAAAATGGCACACTAACATTTGAGCTTGAGCCTGAGTGCAGCAGCGTTTACTTCGCCTATTTCGCTCCATATAGCTACGACCGTCATTTAGATTTATTATCATGGGCACAAAGCCAAGAAATTTGCCAACTAGAAACACTAGGTCAAACCCTCGATGGGCGTGATATGAGCGTGCTTAAGATTGGCCAGCCAAGTGCAGATAAAAAAGTCATTTGGGTTACCGCTCGCCAACACCCAGGTGAAACTATGGCAGAGTGGTTTGTAGAAGGCTTATTACACAAGCTACTTGATGATGAAGACCCACATGCTGCAGCCTTACTATCAAAAGCGGTATTCTATGTAGTACCAAACATGAATCCAGATGGCAGTGCACGTGGTCACTTACGTACTAATGCTAAAGGGGTTAACTTAAATCGTGAATGGCAAACGCCAAGCATGGAAGACAGCCCTGAAGTTTACTTGGTGCTTAATAAAATGCGCGAAGCAGGCTTAGACATGCACCTAGACATTCACGGGGATGAAGCTATTCCATATAACTTTGTTGCCGGTAGCGAAGGTATACCAAGCTATGATGCACGCTTAAAAGGCTTAGAAGATAGCTTTAAAGCCGCGCTTTTAACGATTACTCCAGAGTTTCAAGATACTCATGGCTACGATAAAGACGAACCAGGTCAAGCTAACTTAACAGTAGGTTCATCAGCGACCGCTGAAGAATTTAAAGCGCTTACTTACACAGTTGAAATGCCATTTAAAGATAATAATGACTTACCAGATCCAGATTACGGCTGGTCAGATCGCCGTTCATATCAATTTGGTCAAGACACGTTAGCAGCCATTGTTAATGTTGTAGACAACTTAAGATAAAACGTTTGTTTCAAAGGGTATCAATAATATTGATACCCTTTTTATTTTAAGCTAAACCGGCCGTACCAGAAAATAAAATTCATTTACCCACCACAGCACCAAAACATTCCAATACACCTTCTCGGCAGATTTAATACCGCATAGTCTATATCAACCTGCACTGCGTAAAACGTCATCGACAAGTCTATAGTGAGTTGTTTTGAAAATTAACTGTTAACAAGGTTGGGTACTTAAGTTAATATAAATTAAACAATAAGAAAGACGGAAAAGATTAACCCCTTATTTCGTAAAGCTTATGACAGGTATTCTGAATAGCAGAGTATGGTAATTAATAATAATAAATATAACTGTGAGGATGTTCATGGAAGCTTTTGTAAGCGCCGTTAATGATGTTGTTTGGAGTAATGCACTCATCTATTTATGCCTAGGCGCAGGCTTATTTTACTCAGTGCTAACTCGATTTGCTCAAGTTAGACATTTTAAAGAAATGTGTAAGCTATTATTTAGCCCTAACACTTCAGAGAAAGGGATCTCGTCTTTTCAAGCCCTTGCTGTCTCATTATCTGGCCGGGTAGGGGTTGGTAATATTGCCGGTGTTGCAGCCGCAATTGGTTTTGGTGGTCCAGGTGCTATTTTTTGGATGTGGGTTGTTGCTTTTTTAGGTGCAAGCACTGCATACGCAGAATCAACATTAGGTCAAATTTATAAATTAGAAGAAGACGGGCAATACCGCGGTGGCCCAGCGTATTATTTTGACCGTTGTTTAGGGCAAAAGTGGCTGGCTGTATTATTTGCTGTGTCGGCAATTATAGCCTGTGGGGTTTTCCTACCAGGGGTACAAGCAAACGCTGTAGGTAATGCATTCACTCAAGTATTTGGTGATGGCACTATGGTGTCTACAAGTTTTGGTGACGTAGGCAGCTTTAAACTGGTTGCGTTGGCTATTATTCTTATTGTTTTAGCGTTTATTATTTTTGGTGGTATAAAACGCATCGCTAACTTTACCCAAATTGTTGTGCCATTTATGGCGCTTGGTTACATCGTTCTCGCCTTAATTGTGGTATTTATAAACTTAGACAAAATACCGGGCATTTTCTCGCTCATCATTGGTGATGCATTTACAGCTCAAGCAGGCTTTGGTGCCGCAATTGGCTGGGGTGTTAAGCGTGGAATATACTCAAATGAGGCCGGTCAAGGTACAGGCCCTCATGCAGCGGCTGCAGCAGAGGTTGATCACCCTGCACAGCAAGGTTTAGTTCAAGCTTTTTCTGTTTATGTTGATACACTCTTTGTATGTACAGCAACGGCATTAATGATTTTAATAACGCAGCAATACAACATTGTTGGCGAATTACCTGCGGGTCAATTCATTGTACAAAACGTTGATGCAGCAACTGAAGTGGGGTCAGCAGCGTTCACCCAAATGGCGTTGTTTAGTGTATTTGGTGGCTTTGGGGAAGCGTTTGTAGGCATCGCCTTATTTTTCTTTGCTTTTACCACCATACTGGCTTACTACTTCATTGCAGAGACGAATATCGCGTACTTAAACCGCTACTTTAAAGGAAGTATTCCGCTTGTAGCCGTAAAACTTGTCATTATGTTTATGGTAGCCTACGGCATGGTTAATAGCTCAGGTTATATTTGGACTATTGGCGACATAGGCGTTGGCTTAATGGCGTGGATAAACATATTGGGTATATTAGCTATTTTCTTTGTCGCTAAACCGGCCTTAACATGTTTGAGTGATTATGAAGACCAGAAGAAGAAAGGTGGAGAAATCACGTTTGATCCCGTTAAATTAGGGATTAAAAACGCCACTTTCTGGGAAAAACGTCTTGAGAAGCAATCTAAAGACGCTGAATAAACAGACCCTAATAACCTAATATGAACTATTGGGTTAAATTCAAAAAAGACAAAGAGCAATAAAACAAGTACAATGAAAAGCGCCGAAAGGCGCTTTTTTTATGCGTAGTATGGAGAGAGATGTATGGCGATTATTCGTTGCCCCAAATGTGCAAAATCAATTTCAGATAAACATCCGCAGTGTCCACATTGCCAAAGTAACGTTGCTGAATTAAATGCCGAGCAAGTTCAACAACTTCAACGTGAGCAGCGAATTAAAAAGCAGCAAATGTTTATGAACCACTCCTTTTTAGCGCTGATCTTATTTTTAGGTGGCTTCTTTTGTTTGTACTTCCTACAACCTCAAGAAAAAACACTTCAGTGGTATGCGTATACCTCAGCCATAGGCATTGGCTGTATTTGGTACCTTATTAACCGTATTATTTTAGTGACTCTGAAAAAGAAAAAATGACATGAATATTGACAACCTAGTACAGAATATTACTCCAGAATTATTTGAGCGTCTGCAATATGGTGCATCAACAGGAAAGTGGCCAGATGGCACACCTTTATCAGATGAACAAAAACAACAAACAGTGCAACTTGTGATGTTGTATCAAGCAAAAGTAGCACAATCAAACGAGCAGTTTACCATTGGTGCAGATGGAGAAATGATCCAAAAAACCAAAGCGCAACTACAAAAAGAATTTAAATCAGATAACGAAATAGCTAGGTTCAGTGAAAATGATCTTTAAACACCTTTTTACACCAAAATGGAAACACCCGAAGCAACAAGTTCGTTTAGATGCGATTGAAAAACTTGATGTAGCACGCGACGTAACAATTTTAAGCACCTTAGCGCTTGAAGACTCATCGGCTGAAATTCGTCGTAAAGCACTGCAAAAAGTAAACGATTTACCGCTTTGGTGGAAAGCTTACAAGCAAGATCAGGCATTAAAAGATGTGGCTGAGCAACAAATTTCGTCTGCTGTATTAAACAGTGAAAGTAGCTTATCGGCACAGATTAAAAATGAGTATATTGAACGCTTTGCACCGGTTAAAACCCTTGAAAAACTAGCATTTGCAGAAAAAGAACTGCAAGTGAGAGTTAAGCTATTAAAACGCCTAGCAAACCCTAAACTGATTGAAAAAGCCTTTAAAGAAGCCAATGAAGAGCTGCAAAAGCAGTTAGTTGATTTAGTGATTACACAGCAGTTAACTAAAGCTTTGTTAAAGCATGCTCAAGGTGAAGCTAAAACGGCCCTTGAAAGCCATCTTGAAAACGAGCGTTTAGCGCTTGAAATGCCAGCGCAAGTTGAAAATGCTACCCGTGTTATTTTAGCCAAGCTTAATGCACTGCGTGATAAACACGACTACGCTATTGTTGACCCACAAGCCGCCGAACTTATGGCACAGTGGCAAGCATTAGAGTTAAAATGGCTAAACGAAGAACATGTAAAAACCCTTGATGCTAAATATATTTCAATTACCGATAAGCTTGATGTTCACATTGCCACATTGAAAGCGCAGCACGAAATAGAGCAGCAACGTTTAGCGCAACAACAGCGCCAAGTCTTAGCATTAGCCACGTTAGAAGCGTTGAGTGAAGAAATTGAAAATGCATTACAGTTAGGATTAGAAACGCCAGAGCAAATTCAGCAAGATTGGCTAAATGCCAAAGTAGCGCAAGCGAAAGATACGCTAGATAAAACGCAACTGATGGCTGATCAGCAATCAAAACAAGTGATTAATAAGCTTGAGCAGCTATTCTCACAAGTTGCTAAGTTACCTGAGCTAACTACGGCTATTAAAGAGTATAAAATCGCCTATAGTACGCTTAGTGAAATAAAACCTGCAGAGCAACTTAGCGATTACGATCAACAGTTAACAGCGTTCAATGACACATTTAAAACTGCACGTAGTCACCTAAATGTACTTAGCACTGATTTACAAGCGTCATTCAAAACTCAGCTTAACAGCCATAAGAAGCAGTTTTTAGCCGCAATGAGCGAACTGACAAAGCCGCTAGAAAAAACCCAGAGCCAAGCTAAGCGAAAAGCGCGCGATGTTAAACGCTTGATTGAAGAAGGTCGTTTTAATGTTGCATTTGGCGTATTTAAGGGCTTCGAAGAGCTATACAATGCCTTAACTGAAAAGTATCAACAGCCACTGGTTAACTTAAAAGCCGACCTAGAAGCGCAATTAGCCGATGCTAAAGACTGGCAAAAGTATGCAGCGGCTCCTAAGCGCGCTGCACTTTTAGAAGAAGTAACACTGTTAGTTGTTGAGCCTTGCAACGATCCACAACAGCGTGCGGATCAAGTTAAAGTACTTCGCAAGCGTTGGAACGAGTTAGGACGCCTTGATACAGAGCAAGAAAAGCAGCAAGGTAATGAGTTTGATGAAAAAATTGAGCTTCTGTTTGCACCGTGTCGCAGTTATTTTGCAGAACAAGAAAGCCAGCGAGAAGCGGCTAAAGTAGAGCGTGAGCAACTAATAGCGCAAATGCATTCGCTGCACTTACAAGCGACAGAGGATGCTGATTTAGATTGGAAACAATTTGAAAGTCACTATAACCGATTACAAAAAGCATGGCGTAGCGTAGGTAAAGTTGATCCTAAAACATACCGAGTATTAAACGAGCGTTACAAGGCAGAGCAACAGCTTGTTGTATCTTCACTTAATGCGTTTCACAAAGGCAATGCTGCACTTAAAAATGAGCTTGTTGAGCAGGCGCAACAGCTATCTCAAAGTGAAAACCTAGCAGAGGCGTGTCAGCAGTTAAAGCAGTTACAGCAACAATGGCAGAGTATAGGTTTTGCAGGCTTAAAAGCTGAGAATGCACTGTGGCAAAAATTCCGTGAGTTTAATGATGCAACATTTACTAAACGCAGCGAAGAGTTTGAACAGCAAAAACGCGAGCAAGGTGAGTCAGATAAGCAGGCTACAGCTGAACTTAATGAGCTAGAGGCGGCTTTAAATAGTGTTGAAGGTAAAGCCCAATTACTGGATCTGCAAACCAAAATTAAAGGGTATATGCCATTTAAATCGTTAACGCCTAAAGTATCCGCTTTGTTGTCAGCTATAGATGAAAAGCTAACCGGATTAGCTGCCAAAAACGAACAAGCTAACTTAAACGCATTATTTGTTGCGCTTGAGAATAATGAACCAGTGCCAAGTCAGTTTACTGGTGCGGTAAAAACGGCATTAAGTACCGAGCAGTTGCTCACGCGTATGGAAATACTGGCTAACGTCAGTTCGCATGATTCAGCGCAGAGAATGGTTGAGCAAGTGGCAATGCTAGATGACAAACACCGTGGTGACCACGCTGATTTAAACTATTATTTAAAGCAATTAATAGCGCTCAGCGAAGGTTCAGTCAAAGCTGACACACTAGCAAGGTTAAAAGTTATTTTTGCTGTAAACTAAGCGCAATGACTTTTATCAACTAAAATAAAAAACCGCTATTAAAGCGGTTTTTATTATGGCTACTTACTGCCAAGACGATTAATGAATAGGGTTTTGCATGAAAATTTTTGTTTTTATTTCACTATTATTTTTAACTGCCTGTAACAGCACTCAGGGTATTTCGGTTTATTCATTTACAAATTCAGAGGTTGAGTCATTACTAAATAAAGAGTTACCTAAATTAAGTGAAAAAGTCAGCCTGATGGGGCTACCAGTCCAATTTGATGTGAATGATTTAAGCGTTAATATTGGCCCCGACAACAGTGATTATGTTTTATTAGGTGCTGATTCGAGCGCCGAGATTAATGCCTTTGCATTAAAGTACCCTGTGCGCTTAAAGCTACAAATACAGGGCACCCCTTTTTATGACAGCGAGAAAAAAGCCGTATTTTTACGTAATGTTAAGTTACTCGATTCAAGTATTGATGCCGGGGGTTTTAAAGGCAATTTAGGGTTATTAGATAATGAGGCGATGGAAGTTATGAATGCCTTTTTAGCGGTTAACCCTGTTTATAAGTTAAATATGAACGACCCTAAAATGGCATTGTTAAGTAATTTACCCTTAGATTTAAAAGTAGTCGAAGGCGCTATTAAGCTAGTGCCTCGGTTATAATTTAGATCCAATAAGCGCAATAAAACGTATAAGTTGGCCTTATTATTAATAGATTAGGTTAATTATGGCTAATGAGCGATCCGTTCCCACCTCTCGACTTTCACGATTTGCAAAGTTAGGCTCATTAGCCACCGGTGTTGCCACAAATATGTTAGTAGGTGGTGCCAAAAGTGCGCTTAGTGGTAAAGGCTGGGATAATAAAAGCTTATTACTCCAGCCGAAAAATATTGAAAACTTAGCCACTCAGCTATCGCACCTTCGCGGTGCGGCAATGAAGCTTGGGCAGTTACTTTCAATGGATGCTGGCGACTTATTAACTCCCGAGCTTGCGCAGTTACTGTCTTTGTTACGTGCCGATGCCAACCCAATGCCACATAAGCAATTAGTGAGCGTGCTAAAAGAGCAATGGGGGGATGACTGGTTATCGCGTTTTTCTCATATTGAACTAAGACCGTTTGCAGCTGCATCAATTGGGCAGGTTCATTTAGCTTATATAGAAAATGGTGATCAATTAGCCGTTAAAATTCAATATCCAGGTATTGCTAAAAGTGTGGTAAGCGATGTGGATAATGTGATCACTTTACTTACTTTATCGCGATTATTACCTAAAGAATTGGATATAAAACCCTTAGTTGAAGAAGCGAAAGCGCAGTTATTAGCTGAGGCTGATTACACCCTAGAATCACAGTATTTAGCACGATACAAAAACCTGTTATCGACTAACCCTCACTTTAAAGTGCCTAGTGTGTATGTAGAGCACAGCACTGCGCAGGTGCTTACAATGGAGTATGTTGATGCTAAACCTATAGAAGGCATTTGTGATCTATCCGCTGCTGAGCGAAGTCATGTTGCGGAGCAACTAATTAATTTGTTCTTTAAAGAAATGTTTGAGTTTAAGTTAATTCAAACCGACCCCAACTTTGCTAATTTTCATTACCAACCAGAGTCACAAAAAATTGTGTTATTTGATTTTGGTGCCACCCGAGAAATTACAGCTACCCTCAGTGATGCCTATTTAGCCTTGTTTAAGGCCGGCAGTAATAATGATCGTGCAGGGGTGCTCAATGCTGCCACTGCTATTGGCTATTTTAAAGACGCTTTAAAAGATGACTATAAAGAAAGATTGATTGATTTATTTTTAATGGCTTGCGAGCCACTTCGCTATAATGGCGAGTTTGATTTTAAATACAGTGAGCTTGCTGGCAATATCAAAGATGCCGGATTGCAGTTAAGCGCCCAGTCGCAGCAGTGGCATACTCCCCCTTTGGACGCATTGTTTATTCATCGCAAATTAGCTGGCTTATATTTAATTGCAGCGCGTTTAGAAGCCAAAATAAATATTAAGTCGTTATTTAGCCATTATTAAGTGCTAAAGCAGGATAAAATTGGCATAATACTCGCGATATTTCGCGAGGTCGTATTATGATAAAAAACTTTTTAAACGATCCTACCTTATTGCTCAATGCGGTAGGTGAGGGTATATACGGATTTGATTTGTCCGGTAATGCGGTATTTGTAAATCCAGCCGCAGAGCGAATGACTGGATGGACGGCCGATGAATTATTAGGCAAAAAAATACATCAATATCATCATCATAGCCATGCCGATGGCACTCCTTACCCTGCCGATGAGTGCCAAATTTATTGCACTATGTTTGATGGCAAACGCCGCGAAGTAAAAAACGAAGTATTTTGGCGTAAAGACGGCAGTGCCTTTGCCGTTGAGTACACTTCCACCCCCGTTTATAAAAATAACCAGCTTATTGGTGCTGTGGCAGTATTTCGCGATATATCAGCACAACAGCAAACGCAAACCCAGTTGCACGAAGCGTTAGTTCAAGTAAAGCATCTAAGCGAGCAGTTAAAAGATGAGAACGATTACCTTATTGCCGAGCTTAACGAGGATTGGCAAGATTCTGGGCTAGTTGGTCGCAGTGATGTATTTCAACGCATGTTAGATCAAATACAGTTAGTGAGTGAAACCGATAGCACCGTACTCATTCTTGGCGAAAATGGTACTGGCAAAGAGCTGGTGGCACGTAACTTACATAGATTAAGTAAGCGCAATGAGCAGGCGTTTATAAAAGTTAATTGTGCGGCATTTACTCCAAGTTTATTAGAGTCTGAGCTGTTTGGACACGAACGAGGCTCTTTTACTGGGGCGAACGAGCGTCGTAAAGGGCGTTTTGAACTTGCCGACCAAGGCACCTTATTTTTAGATGAAATTGCAGAGCTACCATTAGAGTCCCAAAGTAAGTTATTACGGGTATTACAAGAGCGTGAATTTGAACGTGTTGGCGGTAGTCAAACCCTAAAAGTCGATATTCGCATCATTGCTGCAACCAACCGTAACTTGTGGGAAATGGTACAAGCAGGGCAGTTTAGAATGGACTTATATTACCGTTTAAATGTGTTTCCCATTCATGTGCCTGCACTTAAAGAGCGAAAAGAAGACATTCCGTACTTGTGTCAAAACTTAATTGCGCAAATAAATAAGCGCTTAGGTAAACAGTTACAAGGGTTAAGTAAAAAAGCGATTAGACAATTACAAGCCTATGACTGGCCAGGTAACATTAGAGAGCTACAAAATGTACTCGAACGAGAAGCTATTTTATCTAAACACCCTACATTACAGTTAAGTCAGTCGCTTAAAGCGGGCGATGATAACGCCATAAACCCAACGCTTACACTTGATGAAGTACAAAAACAGCATATAAGCAGCGTATTAGCATTGTGTAATTGGAAAATTGCAGGTGAACAAGGCGCGGCAAATAAGTTGGGCTTACCAGAGAGCACCTTACGCTCAAAAATGCAGAAACTCGGGCTTCGCCGCAACAGTTAATTCGCGATATATCGCGATAGTCGCTAAATGTCGCGATATTATAGTTCGGTTTTATTTTTAAAATCATTTAATATCAATGCCTTGAGTTAAATTTCAGTGTGGTCTGAAAGTTGCAAATGCTTGCTTAATACCCGTCACTATGAAGTAAGTAGCATGAAGTTTGATATTAAAGAAGAAGACATGATCATAAAGCCCTATAAAGAAGAGGGGCCAATTTATATACGCGAGCAAAAAGGTTTTTTTCAACGTATACGTCGCAATTTAGGCTGGTTGTTAATGCTGAGTTTTATTGCCATTCCGTGGGTTCAATATAACGGCCAGCAAGCGGTTCTATTGGATGTGGCCACCCAAAAATTTACTATTTTTGGCCTTACCTTGCTCCCTCAAGACTTTATGATTTTAGCCATGCTGTTTATGGTGGGAGCGTTTGCCCTATTTTTTGTTACCAACTGGCTTGGCAGAGTATGGTGTGGTTATACCTGCCCACAAACCATTTGGATGTTAATGTTTTCTTGGGTTGAGCAACGTATAGAGGGTACGCGTAACCAGCGTATTAAGCTTGATAAGAGCCCGTGGGATATTACCAAATGGCGAAAAAAAATCACTAAGCACAGTGCTTGGCTGGTTATTTCGGTGCTCACAGCCACCTCATTTTTAGCGTATTTTATTCCCGCTAAAACCTTGTATCTCGAAATGTTAAATTTAGAGTGGTCTGGGATCACCAGTTTTTGGGTATTTTTATTTGCGTTTTGTACATATGGAAATGCGGGCTTTTTACGTGAAAAAATGTGTACTGTGGCGTGTCCGTATTCGCGCTTTCAATCGGTGATGTTTGATAAAGATACGCTGGTGGTTACTTACGATAGCGAACGGGGTGAAAATCGCGGCCGACGTAAACGCAAAGCTGATCCTAAAGCGCTTAATTTAGGTGATTGCGTAGACTGTAACTTATGTGTGGAAGTATGCCCTGCAGGGATTGATATTCGCAATGGCTTGCAATATGAATGTATTAACTGTGGTTTATGTATTGACGCTTGTGACGACACCATGGATAAGTTTGGCTACGAAAAAGGCTTAATTAAATACGCCAGTGAAAAGCAAATGGCAGGGCAAAAAACCAATCCATTTAGGCTTAAACTTGTAGGCTATGGGGCGTTAACTGCGCTATTAATTTTATCTATGTTTGCATGGATGTTACAACGTACCCCTATAGAAGCCTCAGTACTTAGAGATAGAAACGCATTGTACCGGGTAAATTACGAAGGCTTAGTTGAAAATCCTTACACGCTCACTATTATCAATAAAACTCAGCAACCGCTGCATTATTCAATTTCAATTAGCGGTTTAGAGGCGGCTACATTGCAAAGCCCAAATGCTATATTAGTAGAGCCTGGGCTGATGAAAAGTGTGCCGGTAACGGTGACTGCAGACGGCTACGATTTAGCACGCAAGGTGAGTAAGCTGAGTTTTGTGATCACTTCGCAAGAAGACCCCGCTATCACTATTACTAAAGACAGCCAGTTTTATAAAAATTAACCTTAAACCCTTAGCTAATTAATAATCTTAATCTGCTAAGGGTAGTTGCTTTGTTACAAATGCTTTGGCGCTTTGAAAATCATTAAAAAAGCAATCTTGTAAATGAGCATCACGACCTGAGCCATGCATGATCCGCTGTAATTGCCTTATAGCGATAGGAGAGGTGAGAACAAACGCACTGATCAAACAGTTATTAGTCCCCATTGTTTGGCTTACATCTACCATGTTTTTTTCTTGCATCGGGGGTAGCAGCAATCACTTCTGGGGAGTGGCTAATATAACCCCAGGGTAAATGCTTAAACGGTTCAATGGTATTTAATAGAGCGGCTTTAAAATGGTTTAATAACTCAGGATTTAAGTTACCTTTAAACTGCCCAATAACTATATTACCCTCAACGCGCAAGCTATAACTGCCGTAGTTATTTTCAAATTTCAATAGCCGCTCCTTTTACTTATTATCTACTGCATTGGTCACTTATTAATAATGTAGTCTAAGGCACCAGAAATTGCAGCAACTTGCGCTAATATGCACTCTTCAGGGTTAGCGGTTGCACTGTCGGGATACACCTCGGTGGTAGTCACATACGCTGCTTCAGAAAATCCCATGCATAGGCCTAAATCACGGGCCGCGTAATTAATTACCCCAAATTGCGCTTGTGGTACACCAATTAATTGCTGATTTTCATCGCTAGGTGCAATATGCGTTACTTTTTCAACATGTTCAATAATTGCTTTTTGAAAAGCGGGCTCAGGTTTGTTGCTATCAGCCACTAAATAAAAGCCATCAGGAATGTTCCAGTTGGTGTTTACTTTGCCTTCACGAGCCGCAAGTGCGGGTCTAAATTCACTGTTATCTGAATCGGTTGTTTCATGTAAATCGATGTGAGCAATTAAACGCGTGTTTAACGATTGCACATAGCTCATCACTGCCGCTGATTCTTGCGCTGGGCTGCCTTCATAAAAAGAGCGATTAGGGTCGTTCGCATCTGGGTTCCAACGATTAATTGTTTCATAACCCCATGGGCTAATACAGGGGGTAATTACAATATTAAAGTGTTCAGCATACTGATTTGCCAGTGTTTTAGCGAATCTTAAAGCGCCATGAACACCACTGGTCTCGTAGCCATGTACGCCGCCAGTAATTAAAACGGTGGCTTTGTTTGTATCAAAATTAACAGTTTTTAACGCGTACAAAGGGTAGCTACCTGCGGCATAATTAAGCTCACCGTATTGCTGTACTTCTAGAGTGCTTTTAAGTTCATCAATTAAAGTGACGACGTCTTGTTGATAACTGCGCTTAATTTTTTGTGCCTCAAGCCATTGGATTTTATTATTGTTGTTCCACTTCTCACCAGGCGTACCAATTGGGTAACTACTGTTATTCATATTAAACCTTTACGTTGAATTATCTCTGCGGGCTATAGAGCACATAGACCATAATGACGAAAATAAAGCGTTAGCTTAACGCTGACCAAAATAGCGCGCAAGTATATGCGATAGTCTCTGCATTAGTTAATGGCTGAGCTTGAATGCGGATAGTGCCTTTGTTGCATAAAGTCTTCTAAAAACCATGCGGCAAACTCATGTCTGCCCTCTACATCCGCTTTACTATATATATCTGAAGCTTGTTGGCGTACTGTTTTTTCTTTAGTGCTTCTTAGCGCGCTAATTTCTTTAAAGCTAAGCCCTTTGAGTAATAGCATGGCTACTTCCTGCTCGCTACGAGTGAGTGTCCACTGAGAAAACTGCGTTTGTATAACACCACTGTATTGATGGCGCGCGTCTTTCATTTCCTGCGATATGTTGTTTAGCTGAGTCACAGAGCTGTGTAATTCGCGCTTAAGGTTAATAATTTTTTTGGTTCGCGCGTTAATATCTTTAATTAAATACAGAGCACCCAAGCCAGAAATAATCACAATTAAGCTCTCAGTAAAAATATGCCACTGCGGCACCCCTAATTTTAAATCCATGATCACGTCAAAAAAATTTAACACCATGATCACCAATAGCGTTGCTGCGATTATTTTATCTCTCATTAAGTTCTCTACTATTAGTAAGTTAAGTTTGCAATGGACATATGTACTGTACTGCGAAAATCAGGGTTTATAAGCATATTAAGGCGTATGCCTGATGCGATAACCCCACAAAAAAGGCATGGTTATTCTATAAAATTAATCACATGCGAACAAACCAAATGCAGTTAAATTATACAAAAATACGATGTAATTTTGTTCATTACTTTAAAGCGTTATTATTTATCGCCGTGCTGGCTTATTTAGCTATTAACCGTGTGTTAGCCGCGCAAACGCTTGCTCCCATTCCGATTAGCGAGTTAAGCGGGTTTGATACTCAGTTTGCCACCACTCATGCTACTGACTTTATTGATGCTCAAAGTGTAATGGGGCAAGTAAGTTATAAGCCGGGTGTTAATTACACGGTATTGTTTGCATTTGATGTCGCGCAAATTAATTATTTATACGCTAATGGGAGCCATGTAAAAAAAGGCGCTATTGTGGCAACCATTCAAGGTAGTGACGTCCAGCACTTTTTTAGACACTTACCAATCAGCAAAAGACATGCTTAATGTCGCTAAGAGCCATTATGATATAAACAAGGTGCACCTGAAAAATAAAATTATTAGAAGCTCTGAGTGGGTTACTATTACGCAAAGCTACTATGCAGCCAAACTGAGCTTTGAGCATTTAAATCACCAAATGCGCTATTTGCAGGTTGATGAGCAAGAAAACGTGAGTTTGATCAGCCCAAAAACAGGGATATTACAATTTCCTACTCAAGCGGCAAATCGCATGTTAGGCGAACGAGCATTCGACATCCTCGACCCTAACAGTATTGAGGTTAAGTTTACTGTTTCTATTAGCTTGGGCAAAGAGGTATCTTATTTTAGGGTTTCTGAGCAGTGCCAACTCAGTATTAAAAGCGTAGACAATATTGCTAATAAGTACCATCAAACTATTTGGGCATCACCAAGCTCTGCACAATGTAACTTAACTATAGGGCAGAGTATTAAAGCGGTTCCGGTTAAAAAAATAACGGGTTACAGCGTTGCCAAATCGGCACTATTTGAGTTTGAAAATACCAATTATATTGCCGTCAAAGCTGACGAGCATCTTGAGTTTGTGCCTGTACAGTTAATTGGTTCACGTAATCAAGATTTTATTTTTAGCGCCAATATCCCCTTAAATAACCGACAAGTATTAATTAGCTCAGTAAGTGCATTGCAGGGAATGCTGTTGCATTTAGGGAGAGAGTAAATGTTAAACCTGCTTATTAAGTTTTCACTAACGCAGCGATTGTTTGTTAGTATTTTTGCCATTATTGCTATGGTTATAGGGGCTCGCTCGTGGTTGAGTATTCCGGTGGATGCATTTCCTGAAATATCGCCTACCCAAGTAAAAATTGTTTATAAATTACCGGGTATGAACGCCCTTGAAATTGAATCCCAAGTAACGCGCATTATTGAAACCGAACTACTGGGCATTCCTGCTCAGCAAATGCTGCGCTCTACCACCAAGTATTCGATTACCGATATTACCATTGACTTTAAACAAGGTACTGACATTTACTGGGCGCGCCAGCAAGTAAACGAGCGGCTGTTAAATATTTTACCTAGCTTACCTGCCAATATTAGTGGTGGTATGGCACCAATGAGTACGCCGCTGTCTGAAGTGTTTATGTTTACCATAGAAAGCCCTAATTTATCGCTGATTGAAAAAAGAGAGTTACTTGATTGGCAAATACGGCCATTACTGAGAACCGTGAGTGGCGTAGCCGATATAAATAGCTTAGGCGGGTATGCAAAAACGTTTGCTATCGCCCCTGATAACTTATTAATGCAGCAGCATCAAGTTAGCTTTTTACAACTGCGAGAGGCGATAGTGCAAACCAATCAAAATGGTGGCATAGGGCGCTTAGAAAAAGGCAACGATACGTTAATTTTGCGTACTGAGGGTAAATATAGCGATTTAGAGGCCATCAAAAATACAGTCGTTAAATCAACACAAAATAAGGTGATCCGCTTAAGCGATGTGGCCCATGTTGATGTAGGAAGTTTAACTCGTTATGGAGCAGTGACTAAAAATAGCGAAGAGGCTGTGCAAGGGTTAATTATTGCGCTTAAAAACAGCAACACTGCGCAAGTGGTCGCAGAGGTAAAAAGTAAGCTGCGCCAAATCGAAGCCTCATTGCCGCAAGGTACCAGCATTAATGTGTTTTACGACCGCTCAAACCTTATCAACACTGCAATTAGCACCATTACCAGCGCGTTGGGCCAAGCTATTATTTTAGTGATTGTATTATTGGCGTTGTTTTTAGGGGATATTCGCTCCTCTTTGGTGGTGTCGTTATCGTTACCTATGTCGGCGCTGTTAACTTTTATTATGATGAAACAGTTTAACTTATCAGCCAATCTAATGAGCTTAGGGGGCTTAGTGATAGCAATTGGTATGCTGGTGGATTCATCGGTTGTTATTGTTGAAAATATTTTAAATCGGCTGGCTAATAATCAACATTTACCTAGGCTGCATGTTATTTATCGCGCCTGTAAAGAGGTTGCTGCACCGGTTTTTTCAGGCACTATCATTATTATTATTGTATTTTCACCCCTGTTAATGCTCACCGGGCTTGAGGGGAAATTATTTACCCCTGTAGCGCTCACTATCGTATTTGCTATGTTAAGTGCGCTATTGTTATCGCTTACAGTTATTCCTATTTTAGCCTCGCTATTGTTGAAAAATGAACCCGTAAAACAGCCTAAAATGGTGACGTTGTTACAAGGCTTTTATAGTAAAACCCTTGCTGAGGCGATTAAAAAGCCAATGCTAATAAGTGTTACTTCAATAATGGTACTGATCCTCAGTGGCGTGTTATTTCAGGGACTTGGTAAAAGCTTTATGCCAGTGCTAGATGAAGGCGACATTATTGTTCAACTTGAAAAATCTCCCAGTATTTCATTGCAGGCCTCCCTTGATATAGACAAGCAAATTGAAGCCACTCTGTTAAAAAATACTCCTGAAATAGTGCAAATTGTCGCGCGTACTGGATCGGATGAACTGGGGCTTGATCCAATGGGATTAAACGAAACCGATGTGTTTATGGAGCTGGCACCAAAAGAGCAATGGCGCTTTGCTACAAAAGCGCAACTAATAGAGCATATTCGCCAAACGCTTGCGCAATTTCCAGGTGTTAATATTGGTTTTACTCAACCTATTCAAATGCGCGTATCAGAAATGCTCACCGGTAGCACTGGCGATATTTCAATTAAAGTGTTTGGTAACGACATTGCAACTTTGTCATCGCTTGCCGAAAAAATCACTGCGCTTGCAAATAGTATTGAGGGGGCGAGTGATGTGCAAATGGCGCTTATTGAAGGGGGCAAATACGTTAATATTAAGCTCAACCCTGAAGTTGCGAGCCAATTTGGTTTAACAACGCAAACACTAAGTGAGTATTTAAAGTCTCAGCTTGAGGGATTACAGGTATCCACGTTGCAAGAGGGCAATCGCGTTATTCCCATTGTATTTAATAGTGCTACAGCTAAAAAACAATTAGTGGATTTATCTTCTATTCAAGCGCTAAAAAGCAGCCTTATTTTAATGCCAGATAATAGCCTAATGCCGCTTGAAGACGTTGCTAGTATTGGTTTTAAAACAGGGCCATTGTTAATAGAGCGCGAAAAGGCTAAGCGCTTTGCCTCAGTTAGCGTCAACGTAGATAACCGCGATGTGGTGAGTTACGTGAATGAACTTGAAGCTAAAATTAGCAGCAACATAAAGTTACCCAGTGGGTTTACTTTGTCTTTTGGTGGCGAGTTTGAAAGTCAGCAACGCGCAACGCAAAATTTATTAGTACTCATTCCTGTGGCGTTAATATTAATATTTATTATTTTATTTACCACCTTTAAATCGCTATCTAAATCAACGCTGATTATTGCCAATATCCCGTTTGCGCTGATGGGCGGGGTGATTGCCTTGTATATTAGTAATGAATATTTATCGGTACCTGCATCGGTAGGGTTTGTTGCCCTATTGGGGGTAGCCGTACTTAATGCGATTGTGATGATCAGCTATTTTGAACAAACTAAAATGTTTGCTGCAAATGTAACACAGTGCATTTTAGATGGTGCAAGTAGGCGGCTACGCCCTGTATTAATGACCGCGACAACCGCTATGTTTGGTTTATTGCCGCTGGTGTTTGCAACAGGGCCAGGGGCTGAAATACAAAAGCCATTAGCTATCGTAGTTATTGGTGGGTTAATTACCTCCACTATTACAACACTTTATTTATTACCTATCTTTTATGGTTGGTTGGAGAAAAAACATGGCTGAACAGTTACTTTTTACCCTAAATGCACCTACAAACATAAAAGATGACGTGGTTGATATA
Source organism: Pseudoalteromonas sp. BSi20439 (assembly GCF_000241165.1). NCBI lineage: Bacteria > Pseudomonadati > Pseudomonadota > Gammaproteobacteria > Alteromonadales > Pseudoalteromonadaceae > Pseudoalteromonas > Pseudoalteromonas sp. BSi20439. The sequence continues at coordinate 30,551 of NZ_BADW01000216.1, read as the reverse complement.
TTAATAGGCATAGACTGCATTACCGGCTTTAACTTAAAAAAAATTCAAGGCTATAGTAAAGAGCACAGCGAGTTTGATATTGCCGAGCAAGTAGAAGGGCATCGCAGTTTTTATCAATTTGAGGTGCATATTTTATTATCTGAACTTGCCATAGTAAAAACGGCGCTAAGCCCTGTTTGTAGGTACACGCCGTTAAAGTATTGGGTAACCCCAATTTATGAAAGTGGGCACTTAGGATAACTCAATATCTAGCATTTTATGCTGCTGAGCATTCTCAGCAGCATTGCGTGTTACTCGAACAATCCTTTTATAACCGCGTGGCGGTTTTGCACCATTAATGTGCCGTTAGCCCATACATACTCAGGGGTTAAGGTCTCTTTATCGAGAAGCACAACATCCGCGTCGCTCGCTGTTTTAAGGCGGCCTTTATCAACTCCTAAAATATCGGCAGGGTTACTGGTTATGCTCATTAAAGCGTGCTCAATATGGACGTTATATTGCTTAACTGCTTGCTGAAACGAGGTTAATAAAGAGGACTCTTTGCCTACCTCTAACCCTAATAAGTTAAAGTCTTTATCAAAAATAGGTAAACTAGCATGGCCATCTGAGCTCATAGTGAGTTGATTTGCGGCAACACCTTGCTCCAAGCAGTAGGCAAGGGCATGGGCTGCTGCATATTCACCATGGGCTAAATCGTAGTCAGTGGTGCTGGTGGTAAAGTCGATAGTACCGCCTTGATCACAAAAGTGAATACCGGCATCAAGAAGTGCTTTATTGCGGTTCATATGCGTAGGATAAAACTGTTTAAGCTTAATATCACTTTGCTGAGCCACCTGATGCAAAATACTCAAGTGACTATCAACAGGGCCGACATGAATACTCACGGTGCCTTTTTTACCACTGAGCATACCGGCTACTTTAGCCTCAGCTGCCAATTCTGCTAATTGCTGTACCGTGGGTTGGCTACTGCGATGATCAGAAATCGCCACTTCACCAACACCTATAAACTCTTCTATAAACATGATGTCGTCAGTAATTGAGTGAGTAAGAGTTTTCGCGGGTAAATGATACGAACCGGTATGGCAAAATACATTCAGCCCTTGCTCTTTTAGGCCTTTTGCTTTGGCAACCAAGTTGGTAAGCGTACGTGAGCTTGAATCGGTGCCCAGTGCGGCCACCACCGTGGTGGTGCCCGATAAGGTTGCATCGGTTAGGTTCATTTCAGGGGTGCGGCTGGCAAATCCAGCTTCGCCACCGCCACCGGTAATATGCACTAATGAATCAACAAACCCTGGAACAACCAGCTTGTTTTTACCGGCAATTCGTTTGACGAGTACACTGCTGTCGAGGGTTATATTTTCGTCAATAGCAATGATTTTACCACCGCCAATTAAAACATCTTGTGTGCCTAGGTAGGTGGGTGCATAAACGGTTGCACCTTGTATTAAAGTTAACATAACAAATTCTTTTTATTGATAATTAATAAAGTAAGCAAGAAATATAAAGCCGCTTGCTAATACAAAAAGTGCTAGGGCAAAGCGCCAAATAAACGCAGCCCATTCTCCCCAATCTAATTTCACGACCCCTAAACAACCAATTAAACTAGCTGAGGTGGGAATTAAAATGTTGGTTAATCCATCCCCTAATTGAAAGGCCAATACCACAATTTGCCTTGATACATTGAGCAAATCGCCAAGTGGAGACATTAACGGCATAGTGATGGCAGCTTGCCCTGAACCCGATGAAACAAAAAAGTTAAATACACTTTGAAACACCAGCATTCCCCAAGCTGCAATGTAATCTGGCACACTGGCTATGCTGCTTGCACAGTAATAAAGCAGGGTGTTGAGGGTTGAGGGAGTGGTTAAATCACTACCCCCTAATAGCAATACAATGCCCTTAGCCAGTGCGACCAATAACGCTGCTGGCAATAACTCTTGCGCACCGTGTTTAAAGGCATCAGCGCACTCATTCGCAGTTAGCTTTTTAAACACGATGGCAATTAATGCACTGATAAGGCCTATACAAAAAAACTGTGCGGCAAGCTCAGGAATATAATATTGGCGAGCCATCACCCCCCATACAACCCAGGCTATGCCCAATACAAACACTAATAATGTGAGTGCATCGGCTAGGCTGAGTTTAATCGCTGGCTGATCACCCGTTTTTTGGTTTGTATTTTGATGCGTTTTGCATAGCGCATAGTAAACACAAGGCCTACAAGGGTAAAACAAGCCCACGCTAACATACGAAAGCCAGCACCAGAAAACACCGGAATTTCAGCTATCGATTGAGCTATAGCAATGCTAAAAGGGTTCATCCATGAGGTGGCAAAGCCTATTTGCGTGGCCACATAGGTTGTGAGCACAGTAACTTTAGCGTCGTAGCCAAGCTGTTGCATAATAGGTAGCAGCACAATACAAAAGGCAATAGCCTCTTCGCCCATACCAAATACTGCGCCGCCTAACGAAAATAGTAAAAACAGTAAGGGAATAAACAGCCATTCAACCCGCTTGGTTTTATTAATAAGTGCCATAATACCGTTATTAATCGCACCGGTTTTCATAATAATGCCAAAGGCACCGCCAGTGATTAAAATAAACGCCATTACGCCAATCGCTGCACCATATTTATCACCCGACACTAAGCCTTCAAACAACACATTTGCTAAACCAATGTCGCCACCTTGTGCAAAAACAGGTGGTGATTGTTGGTCGTTAACGGCTTGATATTGTGAAAGCTGCACAGTGTGGCTACCAGGTTCTGCATTAAATACCCCAGGGGTAATAAATACCGTGGCCATATAGGCAACCACTGCCACACACAGCAAAATGATGCTTGCATCTGGCATAGAAAATTGTTTTTGTTTCATAATTTCACTTTAATAAAAGGTCATTGTGTTGATGCGTAAATAAACGCTTAAACGTACTTTAGCACTTAATAGGCAGTGTCACTGTAGCCATGACCAGTAATAAAAGGAAGGCCGCAAAGCGTTTGCTTTGCGGCTAAGTGGTTAAAAACGGTAGCTAATACTTAATTTATAATTAGCACCTAGGGCATTATGATTAATTGAATCAAAGCCACGGCTTGAACCATAAAGTGTGGGTGGCTCTTTATCAAAAATATTATTGATGCGCGCGCGCAAAGTCAGCGATTTATTAACATAGTAACCTGCTGATAAATCCCAAACGAGCCAATCGTCAACCTGATGCTCACCTTTTGAGTCTAATACGCCAAGCGAATCTAGTTCATCAATTTCACGCCCACGCAGGCCTTCTATGTCATCTTCGTAGCTACTGGTGTAGTTTGCACCTAAGTTAAGGTAGTAACTTTGCGCTTCCCAGTCGATTGACATACGCGCAATGTTTTCAGGGTAACGATACGTCCCCACCAACTTCTCTAACGAGTCAGACCCAGGTTTATTACGTTCAAACTCAAGGTAATGAGTGCCGTCAAAGGCAAAGGTTAAATCGCCGCTTGGTAATTCAAAACGATGGTCAAACTTAAAGTCTATGCCAGCTAAAGTTTGTGTACCGGTGTTTTCAAGTGGGATAGCATGATCGCGAAACAGCGGTAAAAATAGCTCGTCATCACGCGGGTTAAATTCATCGATGTAACTGGCTAAAATCTCAGTTAAATTGGCACCGTCTTGCTCTATGTTTAAACCACTGGTGTCGGTGACATCGCATAATGCTTCATCGTACGATATGCCTTGCTCGCCCGGTGGTACAATGCCACAGTGACGAAGTGATGCATCGGTAATAGCGCGGTTGAGCACAGCGGTCATGTTGGTATCGATTACTTCTTCATGATCAAACTGCCAGTAATCAAGGGTTAAATTAGTATTAGCCGATGGGCTCCATGCAAAACCAACACTAATAGCCTCAGACTCTTCTGCATTTAAATTAGGGTTACCTAATTCTAACGAATTAACACTCACTTGTGTGCCATCACCCATACAGTATAAATCGGCTACAGCTTGGTTGGCACCGCAGTCAAAAGTAGATTGCGTGGTTCTTAATTTAACACCAGCCTGCGTAAGTGAAGGAGCTCTAAACGAGGTTGACCATGATCCACGAACAACTAACGAGTCAGTCGGGCGATAGCTCAAACCAATTTTAGGATTAAAAGTGCCACCAAAGTCATCGTAATGATCGTATCGACCCGCTGCTTGTAGCTCTATTTGCTCACTCAGTGAAATACTTAATTCAGCAAACGTGGCATATTGAGTGCGATTGGCCTCTGACAAACTAGAGCCAAAGCCAAATACATCAACAAGGTAGTCTTTGTCTGCTTGAGCTTGTGAATTAAGTGAAGGAATATCGCTTAGCTCTTCACGGCGTGCTTCTACCCCAAATGAGGCATAGGCTGGTAGGTCGTTAAAGGTAAATAGTTCACCATTAAAGTTAGCATCCCAGCCGTAAACAGTACTTTCTCCACTGCGTGTTGGGCGAGCTTGCGCTGTTGCCAAAACGGCATCGTTAGCGGCGTCGCCTTGAAGGAAAGGGTTGTAAAAAGGCAGTAACTCTCCCGATGCACAATTTAGGTCAGTACCGTCAAAACTTGCCAATGTACCGTCTGAACAAAGCTCGCCAGTGATCGCGCCATGAAACTGGTAACGATTATATACCCCTGCAATCGCTTCTTGCTCTGAACGTGAGCGAGAAAGAGTAACACCAGACTCCCAGCCCCAATCACCAATTTCACCACTTAGACTACTTACTAAGCGAAAGTTTTTCGTTTCTACTTCCACTGTTCTTGGAGCATTAAAGCGGGCATCAAAACCAAAACCATACACTTCTCGGCCACTTTGAGTATCAAATGGATCAATGTAGAGTTGATCTAATAAATCATTACTACCATCGGCATTATCGTAAATAAATAAGGCGTCTTCTAAAATATAAGGGCCGTCGTCGTCATTAATTTGGTTAATAGGTGAGGGCGATGAATACGCTTTTGCCTTGGTTTGGCTGTAAAAAAAGTCAGTGTGCCATTGTAGACCACCGAGCTCACTATTAAACATAAAGCCGGTTGAAAGGCTCTCAAATGGGGTATCTAGGTAGTCATCTTGATTAGGGTAGTAAGCACAAATTTGTTCACCAAATTCAGTAGTCACTAATTCGGTTTTACAGTTTGGTGATGGAAGTTCGTTACCGTCTCGGCTGCTGAAATAATAAATATTCGGTGAGTTCTCCAGCTTAGGTAAATATGAGTAACCATTAACTAATGAAGGTGAGGCGGTATAATCACGATCGGTCGCTTTAAAAGCGTTACGGTCATATATATCAGCAAATACCGTTAAGTTACTCTCGCCTATTTTTGTACCATACACTAAGTTTAGCTGCTTTTTACTTTCGTCATGCTGATCAAAGCTATCGGCAAACGAAGTATTGATTTCAGCCCCTTCAAAATCATCTTTTAAAATGTAGTTAATAACACCCGCTACAGCATCGGCACCATAAACGGCTGATGCACCGGTGGCTAAAATATCAATACGTTCAATGGCCGCTAGAGGAATAGAATTCACATCTACAAAGTTTTCAGTACCTGCAGCAAATGAACTAGGCGCAACTCTTCGCCCATTTATTAATGTCAGCGTTGCTGAAGGCCCCATGCCTCTTAAACTCGCTGCTGATTGACCTGCAGGTGTAGAGGTAGATGTACCGCCACTTTCAGAGGTTGAAAATGTGCCACTTCCACCTTTAAATACAGATAAATCTTTGAGTAATTCATGAATAGTATTAGCGCCGGAGCGTTTAATTGCATCTTGGTCTAGCACGGTTAGTGGAATAGTGCCTTCCAGATCAACGCCTTTTAAACGTGATCCTGTTACTTCTACTCGTTCAATGTTGGTATCAGTTTGAGTTTCTTGTGCATACACACAAGTGACAGGGCTCAGTAAAGCGCTTACTGTGGCCGCAATAGTTAGTTGACGAAACATTGTAGTACCTTTTGTCTTTTTTAAGCGCGCAGAAATAGGTTTAATATTTCTTAAGGCTTTAATTATTATGGTTTTTAGACAGGGCAGTGGTGAAATGACACGCTGAGCCCCTCACAGAAATCAGTGAGGTGGTGGGCTACTCGTCAAACCACTCCGAAAGGTAGTGGGGTGAGTAGAAATATGTTGTAAGCAGTGTTGCTTTTTTAAACATAATTCTCGTTCCAAAAAGGTTTTTGACAAAACTAGCAAATGGGTGCTAGCTTACTCGCGTTTTAAAGTTCCTTTTTTTTATAGCAAGCGAGAGGCTCTCTCGCAAGTCATTTTTTATAAATTTTTACATGAGTGTAACATAATGGAACGAATATATTTACCAAACAAGCGGTTAGTTAAATCGCGAATAATAACCACTTTTTTATCAATTTTAATTGCTTTTTCGCTACAGTTAAGCGCAAAAGAGTCTAATCAAACTCTTGTTTTAGTGGGTGGAGCTCTCACAACATGTGCCAGTTTAAGCCCTAAAAACTGTGAAAAAAATACTCAGATCTCGGGTAAAACGCATAATGTATTTACGCTCTCTCACACTAAAATTAGCCAAATAAAGCAACAATGGCCCAGTAAAAATAGCCAAGCTAAAAATAACACTATTAAAAATTTAGCAACAATGCAGGCTAAGTCATCGCCCACATTATCGAAAAAAGAGTTGTTATGGCTATGGCGTGACATTGATAGTAAACAGCTCAATAATTTATCGGATCAAGAATATAATTTTGTAGTAGATATGCTTGAAGTAGCGCAAATCCAAAGCGACAACACACGGCTAAAAGAGCGGGTAAATACCGCGCTTAATAGCGAAGCGGCAGCGACAGAGATTTTGCAGTTTATATCGGGTAGTTTAAAAGTTAATAACGCAAACCCGAGTATGCTGGCCATTACTGCCTCAAGCAGAGATCCTTACGAATCTGCTGATTTTTACGAAGGATTACTAAACTTCCCTAATGTAAATTCACAATGGCTTGCATTAACCCCAGCGCTTGCTAAAGCAATAACCACTAAAAAGTGTGGTGATTTAACCACGCTTAGGCACTCAGAGATGGGGTTATATCAACGCGAGCATATTTACCCTGATCGTACCCAAGCAGAATATGAACTGTGTAAAAAAGGCACCGACGCTTTAATCGAGCTAATCAAAAACAGTACCGGTGTCATGTTTAATGGTGGCGATCAAAGCCTAACTCGAAAAGTATTATTTGATGAAAATAACCACCCTTACCCATGGACAAAAGCATTGCAGTCACGCCCTGTTATTGTAGGCACAAGTGCAGGCACCGCGGTGCAAAGTGGCGGGCAAGTTCATGGTGGTAACGCGGTTATGATCACTAATGGCACAAGTTTATCGGCATTAAAAGAAGGCGCACAAGCCATTGATGCCCCCAGTGAGCGCTCAAGCAGTGATAGCTTAACTTACAACCGTTTTGGCGGTTTAGGCACGTTTAGTTACGGTGTGTTGGATACACATTTTAGCGAGCGTAATCGTACATTAAGGTTAGCCACTTTGCTCGACAACCTCAATGAAAACCAAGCTCAGCCCGCTTTTGGCTTTGGTGTAGACGAAACCACCGCTTTAGTGGTTATTAAATCTGGAGCTGGCAATTTAATGACAGTAATTGGTAAAAATGGTGTGGTACTAGTAAAACCTAAAGAACGAATAGAGGCTGAGGCTAAAACTTACCTTTTTTCATACTGGCCTGCTGGCAGTGTGATTGATATAAAAAATAACGATTTTACCCTAAGCCAGCGCAGTATTAGCCAAGCACTGCCAGCAATTAAAATACCGCCTTTACCAATTCAGCGTTTTGGCAGCATTTTAACGCAGGCCAAATTACGCTCTTTAACGCAAGCCATGTGCCTTAGCCAAGAACAAACGGCGGTTGGCCAGCAAGATGAGTTTATTATTAGTTTATCTGCCACGCCTGAGTCTGGATATCACCGTATTAGTGCTGCGCAGTATGGCTGTGCAGTGAGTAATTTAGAAATTGCAGTGAGTACCTTTTAATTTAATGTCACACAAACTCATTTAATTAAACATGCTGCTTAGTTGATTTTAGATTAAGCGGCCATACTATAGTTATAAGCGTGTTTATTAAATCACAACAAAAGGAAGGTTCATGAGTAAAGTAGCGGTTATTTATTTTTCGGGATATGGCCATACCAAAAAAGTGGCTGAATTTGTAGCTGATGGAGCAAACGCTCAGCTTATTGCAATCGATGAGAATGGCGACATAAAAGACACCGATTGGGATGTATTAAACAATGCAGACGCCATTATTTTTGGTGCACCTACCTATATGGGCTCATATCCTTGGCAGTTTAAAAAGTTTGTTGATGCTACCTCTAAAGTATGGTTTACCATGGGGTGGAAAGACAAAGTATTTGGCGGGTTTACTAATAGCGGCAGCCTAAATGGCGATAAACAAGTCACCCTAATTAGTATGCAAACATTGGCTTCGCAACATGGTGGAATTTGGGTAAGCCTAGGGTTACCACCGGCCAATAAACTGGAATCAACTCGTCAAGACATCAATAACTTAGGCGGTTCAGTTGGCGTATTAGTGCAATCACCTACTGATGCAGATGAATCTGCTATTCCATCAGGCGATTTAGAAACGGCTCGTTTATACGGCGAACGTTTAGCTGATGTAGCGAAGCGTTTAAAGTAAAAATCACTTTAGTTAGCTAATTTTAAAAAGCCACATTGTGTAATGCCGATCAGTTAAGAATATTTTTGATCGGTTGACTGATCTTTTTAACGCTTTCAAAATCCGATATCAGTCTCTGGTATCGGATTTTTTTATGCGCTTTGAAAATGAATTAGCGGTCGCTTTTAACTCTTGTGGTAGTTTTCATACATTCGAAAAATATGCTGAGCTACTTTCCCCTCAACTTATTCAGCAAGGCTTTGAACAAGCTGGTGTGGCTACCATTCGTAAAAGAAGATTGCCGCTTGAAACGGTTCTGTGGTCAATTATTGGCATGTCTTTATATCGTCAGAAATCGGTTTGGGATATTGCTACACAAATGGACATTATGTTGCCCGATAAGAAACCATTGGTCGCGCCCAGTGCGTTGGTCTAGGCTAGACAGAGGTTGGGTGAATACGCTGTTCGAGAGGTGTTTCGAGTGATGGCAAAGCATAGCTATGAGTCTAATCAATTTGAAACTTAGGCTGGATTAAATTTGCTGGCTGTTGACGGTGTTGTATGGCGAACGGCTGATACGCTGGAAAATCATGAAGTGTTTGAGACACAGAGTAATCAACATAGAGAGAATACTTATCCTCAGATCCGTATGGTTTGCCACATGGAAATTACCAGCCATCAACTTATCAATAGCGCCTTCTCGGGTTACCGCACCAATGAAATGAAGTTGGCCGAGGAGTTGGTAAGCACGACTCCAAATAATTCTTTAACACTGTTTGATAAAGGGTATTACTCCCTTGGTCTGCTAAATCGTTGGCATCAAGCAGGTGAGCAAAGACACTGGATGATACCCGCGAAAAAAGACCTTCAGTATGAGGTGCTACGTAGCTTTAGCAAACAGGACCAGCATATACGTTTAACCAGCACACCACAGGCAAGGAAGAAATTCACTGACTTGCCTGAATACGTCGAAGCAAGATTAGTTACGAAAACGATAAAAGGGAAAACGTATCGAATGTTATCGTCAATGGTAGACCCAATGCGATTTCCAGGTGATGAGATGGTTGAATTATATCGATACCGATGGGAAATTGAGTTGGGCTACCGCGAGATGAAGCAATCACTTCTTAACAGCGAATATACGCTAAGAAGTAAACGCCCAGATATGATTAGGCAAGAACTATGGGGCGTACTGCTGTGCTATAACTTAATCAGACAAGGAATGACGGCAGCAGCAGGGAAATTAGGAGATGTGTTACCCAATCAACTTAGTTTTACCAGCTGTTCAATGGCTATTACACACTTCTTCGTTACTGTATCGTTGAGCAGTCCAGGCAATATTCCTAAAGCATACAATGCCTTGCTCACAAAAATGAGCTTCTTCTTGTTACCAGAAAGGCGAGAAGACAGGAGCTACCCAAGATGGGTAAAACCTAAGCCAAAGAAGTATCCGACTAAAAAGAAAAATGCCAGTCAGCTTAACTGACTGGCATTACACATTGTGTGGCTTTTTTAGTTTGATAATTCCAATTTTTGTTGTTTGTGCTCTAGCTGGTATAAGCTTGAAAATTGACGTTTATGAACTTCAAATAAATACGCTCTTAGCTGCTCTTTACCATGGTGAATGTGTTTAATTTTGCTGCTATGCCACATTTACTCTGCCTAACTGGTTCTAGGTCTAATGATATCGCCGCTTCGTTAGGTAAAATAAATTGCATATTTTGCAAATCATCAAGCTCACTATGTATTGATGTGGGTTTTAAAAATATCCCTGTGCTGGATATAGATTCAATGCAAAAACCTTGGCTTTGGATATTTAATTCACTTAGCCGCCAGCTGCGTTGAACCCCTTTTGTATCAATCACTTCGGGAGCTTCTAACACAGTGCTGAAATGGCCTAATTCATCGGTTTTAAATTGAAGTGGAAACCATAGTTGGTAGTGAGCTACTTCAGCCAGTAAGGTTAATTTAGCTTGCCCAAGTAAATGCGCAATACCGTCTGGAATCGATGTTTGTACTGTAAGCTTTGTTTCAGTGTATAATGCGGTACTTTGGCTGGGTTCAAACAGCCCTGAAAGAAAGTTAATTTCTTTGTCAGATAAATCCATGTATTTTCCTTAATACTTAAATTATAGATTTTATTCCTTACAAGGTTACTGCCGAATGAATGAGCAGTTTATTATTTTGTAAGCTTCGCAATGTATGGCTTTGTTTTTATACACTTTGTAATTTCAACTTCCCTAGTGAAAATAATAAGTGATTGATTATATTGAGTCTTGTTTTAAATTTAACTAGGGCGATTTAATGATTGAGTTAAATTTTTTAGTATTTTAACCCCATTAGCACCAATAAGTTAAGTTATTAAGTGTACAAAATTAAGGCGTTTTACGATGTTTTTATATCAACAATGCGTAAATGAGACTTAGGTCTAGCTTACGAAGCATGCGGAAATACTTAGAATAGCGCCCAAATAATAATGGGGTTTAAGGGGTTCCAAATGCAATTAGAACGAATTCGTCGTAGCGACTTACACAACAAAGTGATGTCTGCAGAGCAGGCCAGTTTATTTATTAAAGACGGCATGACCGTGGGTATGAGTGGTTTTACTCGTGCCGGTGAAGCGAAAGCTGTACCACGTGCGCTTGCAGAGCGAGTGCGTGAAAACCCAATGAAAATTAACCTAATGACGGGCGCGTCATTAGGAAACGACTTAGATAAGCTACTAACTGAATCAGGTGCGTTAGCGCGTCGTATGCCATTTCAAGTAGACAGCACATTACGTAAAGCGATTAACAACGGTGAGGTCATGTTTATTGACCAGCATTTATCTGAAACCGTTGAACAGCTACGTAATCATCAGTTAACGATGCCTGATGTAGCGGTCATTGAAGCCGTAGCTATTACTGAAGAAGGCCACATAGTACCTACAACATCAGTGGGCAATTCAGCCAGCTTTGCTATTTTTGCCAAACAGGTAATTGTAGAAATTAATATGTTACACCAGCCAGAGCTTGAAGGGCTGCACGACATTTATATTCCATCTTATCGTCCTACACGTACGCCAGTGCCGCTAGTGAAAGTAGATGACCGCATTGGTAGTACTGCAATTCCAATTGATCCGGCTAAAATTGTGGGTATTGTATTTACCAATCAAAGTGACTCATTTTCAACCGTTACCGACCCAGATGCAGATACAGCCTCTATTGCACGTCACTTAGTGAACTTTTTTAAAGAAGAAGTAGCACAAGAGCGTATGCCTGAAAACCTAGGCCCATTACAAGCCGGTATTGGTAACATTGCCAACGCAGTAATGATGGGTTTATTAGACTCTGATTTTAAAGACCTCACTATGTATTCAGAGGTACTACAAGATTCTACCTTTGATTTAATTGATGCGGGTAAACTTAATTTTGCATCAGGGTGTTCAATTATTTTATCAGAGCGTTGTAACTCACAAGTATTTAATAACCTTGAAAAGTATCGTGATAAGCTAGTACTTCGACCACAAGAAATGTCTAATCACCCTGAAATTGTGCGTCGTTTAGGTATTATTGCAATTAACACTGCACTTGAGTTTGATATATATGGCAACGTTAACTCAACCCATGTGTGTGGTACTAAAATGATGAACGGTATTGGTGGTTCAGGCGACTTTGCACGTAATGCGCATGTATCGGTGTTTGTAACTAAATCAATTGCCAAAGGTGGCGCTATTTCAAGTGTTGTGCCTATGGTAAGCCATGTTGATCATACCGAGCACGATGTTGATATTTTAGTAACCGAGCAAGGCCTAGCTGATTTACGTGGTTTAGCACCACGCGAACGTGCAATTGAAGTCATTAAGCACTGTGTGCACCCAGATTACCGCAACGCCATGCTTGATTACTACGAGCGTGCTTGTGTACGTGGCGGCCATACGCCTCATATTTTAGAAGAAGCATTCAGCTGGCATACACGCCTTGAACAACAAGGCACAATGAAGCAAAGCTAATACATAAACCCCGCATTTGCGGGGTTTTTAGTTTATGATGCTTTATAGCGCGTTGTTATTGTTTTGCCATAAGGTGGTTTAAGTTTTTACTGTGTGCTGTAAAATAACTGCATACTATTTACAGACTCGCCGTGGCGAGCAACATACAGAGTAACCATAATGGAAAATAAACTAACCGCAATCGACACTCTCGCTGAACTTGAAAGCTTTTTACTGCAAGTGGAAAACGGCGGCTTAGGTTTAACTGGCGTAGCAGGCGTCGGCATGGCAACTAATAATGCCGACGGCAGCCGTTTTGTCGCGGTGTTTGATGACAAGCAACAACTTTTATTAGCCCGTGAAATTACCGAAGAGATTTTTCAAAGCGGCCAAGACATGGTGCGCAACGGCGTAGGGCGTAAGCATTAATACCTCTAGGGTCTGTTGACCTTTCAAGGTTAAATTTGCAGCAGTCTGTTTGGTATTTAGGCAAGGCAGCGCCTATGTGGTGTGGTTATTCCCCATAAATAGGCGATAACGCAGCATCAATGCCAAACAGGCGCTGCCCGAAGGGTTCTGCCTAGGGGCGATTTACTCTTTGTTACTCGGTTTTGACTTAGCCCACTAGGTTACAAACCTCGCGCCGCGATTAAACCGCCCCTAGTTTGAACAGATTTTAATCCGAAAAGGTCAACAGACCCTAATCTAAAAAGCGCCAAATGGCGCTTTTTTTGTGAGTTTGAATGTTTTTAACCAGTTGTTAAATTTAAAATAAATTTACTCAAATGCCACGCTATGTAATGGTTTTACTATGTAAAAGCGAATAATCACCAAAGTGAAATTATGACTATTCAACAGTTAACAGAGGTTAGTTAGTATGGACTTTATTGCTATCGCACTTTTCTTTTTAGTTCTTCTAATAGCCTTCTCTATTGTTTGGGGTACGCTAAAAACGGGAATTTCACCGATGATGAGTTCAAGTAAAGCGCGCCAAGCTATGCTTGCTGAAATAAACATGGATGAAAAGGGCGCATTAATTGATTTAGGTTCAGGGTGGGGAACGCTCGTTATAGCGGTTGCCAAAAAACACCCTAAGAACCAGATTATTGGCTATGAGTTATCTTGGTTTCCTTGGATGATTTCAATTCTTTTTAAATATAGTTTGGGTTTAGATAACCTTACTCTCTATCGAAAAGACTTTAAAAGTGCCGATCTCAGTGCTGCGTCTACTTTGGTATGTTACTTGTTTCCAGGTGGTATGCTAGCGCTTGAAGATAAGTTAAAACATGAATTGTTTAAAAACATCACTATTGTGAGTAACACTTTTGCTTTGCCTTCATATAAACCAACTAACGTGATCAAACTTAAAGATTTTTACCAAACACCTATTTATGTGTACCACTGGCAACCTCAATAGCGGTATTTAATTAGAACCAGCAAATTTTATGGTTAAATTAGCAAAAAGGTTTTTTAAAACGATCAAAATAAAGAGCGTAATGATGAGCGCAAGCTGAAGTGATTTGCTATTTTACTGGGATAATAAATGCGAACATAGAGAGATATTGTTTAGTGTTAGTGCTTAGCTGATGTCATATTTTTTATCCATAAGTTCATGTTATCTGCAGACATTGGTTTGGCAATATAATAGCCTTGTCCATGATAGCAACCCATGCCAATAAGCACTTTTTCGAGCTCTTGTGACTCTATCCCCTCTGCTACTAGGTTATACCCAAATGCTTTACTTAGCGCCACGATACAGGTAACGATAGACTTGTCTTCCTGGTCTGATAGGAGTTTTTTAACAAAGCTTTGGTCTATTTTTAGTGTATCTAAAGGTAATTTTTTTAAATAACTCAAAGAAGCGTAACCTGTGCCAAAGTCGTCTAAAGCAATACTCACCCCTAAATTTCGACAGCCATTGAGCACGTCGACTGCTTGGTCAACATTTCCAATTGTGGTGCTCTCTAAAATTTCCAACTCGAGTGTTTTTGGCTTTATATTATTGGTGCTGATGAGTAACTCTCTGAGGTTTTCAACAAAGCCTTCACTAAGTAAATGGGCTGGCGAGATATTTACACTCATACAAAGGTGATTTCTTGTCCAAATTTTATGTTGTTTTAGGGCTTCAGCGAGTACCCATTCGCCAATCAATATCCCAATGTGTGGGTGCTCTAATACCTCTGAAAAGTGACCTGGGTAAAGTAAACCCAAAGTAGGGTGATTCCAGCGTATTAGGGCTTCAACGCCAATCAACTGGTGATCCATCAAATTGACCTTTGGTTGATAATGTAAAATAAATTCTTTACGGGCAATGCCTTTCTCGGCAGCCAATAATAAATCATGTTTAGCATGCCTTAGACTTTCTTCTTCCGGATCAAAAAACAGAATTCGGTTTGTCCCAGACCTTTTAGCTTGGTACATGGTTTGGTCGGCTCGGCGTAAAACGTCATCGCAGCTTAAGCCATCATTATTAGGAAGCGCAACGCCAACACTAGCTGAAATTTGAACAGAGCACGAAAACTCTGCTAATTTTATCGGATCGTTTACCTCAATCAGCACCTCTTGTAACAGAATCTCATATTCTTGTATCGTGTGCGCAGCCCCCCTTAATAAAAAGATAAACTCATCTCCGCCGATACGCGCGAGTGTATCTTCTTTACGTAATGTACTTTGCAGCCTCTGGGCAATGGTTTTTAACACGAAATCACCGGTTTCATGACCGTATTTGTCATTAATGGGTTTAAAGTTATCTAAATCTAAATAGGCAACGGCGAGCTTTTGCTCAGATTTAATGGCCTGTTGAAGTTGATCAATTAAAATAGGGCGGCTTGCTAAGCCTGTTAGGCTATCGTAGTGTGCCATGTTATGAAGTTTTTTTTCTAAGCTTGCGCGTTGAATGGAGCTAGATATAGAGTGTATTAATTGAGCGCTTTTTAATTGGTTTTTAAGTAAATAATCGCTTGCTCCTAGCCGCATAGCTTCTGCTGCTATTTTTTCATCTCCCAAGCCTGTGACCATAATCACAGCACAATGGTTATTAACAGACTTTCTAATATTATCTAGCAAGGTAAGCCCCGAGCCGATACCTAATCGGTAATCAACTATGACACAATCAAACTCCCCATGCTCAAGATAAGACATCGAGCTTTCAATAGAGGATGCCTCTGAAATTTTCGCCTGTATATTAGAGCGAGATATCATACGGCGTATTTGCTCTCTATCAACCGCATCGTCATCAACAATGAGTAGGTTAATACTGTCGCAGGTTTCAAAGTGATCTATTGAAGTTATCATATCCATATCTCTTGCTAAGATGGCTTATTCAAGCTCAACGGCATGTATATAAGCATCCATAAGTGTCGCTAATTTGGCAAACTGCGGGCCAATTGCATGTTTAACCATATAACCTGCTACGTTGTTATGGTACGCGCGAGTGCGATCGTTATCCTCATTTGAGGTTGTTAGGATAAATACAACGGTATTGTTTAATTTTTTATCTTTACGAATATGTTCTAAAAATTCAAAGCCATTCATCACTGGCATATTCAGGTCTAGCAATACTAAGTAAGGCTCTGATATTTCTTTTTGTTGCGCTTTTTCTCGTAACGCATCTAGTGCCAGCTTTCCGTTTTGTTTCCAAATTATTTTAATTTTAGGATCAACTTTTCTTAAGCTTCTTGTTACGGCTTCTGCGGCAACATCGTCATCCTCAACAAGCAGTATAGACAGATTTTTGATCATAAATTTTCTTTCCTTGCAAAGCGCGGCCACCACACATGAAATGTAGAGCCTTTTTGCGGCTCATTTGAACTAACAGAAATACGCCCACCATGAGTTTGTGCGAGGCGCCGACTAATAGACAGCCCAATACCTGAACCCGACTTATCATCTGAGGTTGTTTGAAATAAACTAAAAATACGCTCGTAAGCCTCTGCTGGTATACCGGGGCCATCATCAGTAACCGTTATATGGCAAAGCGTATTTTCTGCTACACAACGAATCTCTATAGTTCCCTCTTTACTGTCATGGTGTTTAATGGCATTACTTAGCAAATTACGAACAACGGTTTCAAGCGGCGTCCATGCAGTGACAATGGTATTTAATTGAATGTCTTTATGAAGCTTCATTCCAGCCGGTAAATCTAACAGTTCGGTAACGTTAGAAATTAATTTATGCATATCGATTACTTGAGTATCTGGGGTAGCTTTGCCAGCTCTTGCATAGGCCAATAAATTATCAATTAACGTCTCCATTTTATGAATACGGTCATCAATACGTGTTAAGTTATATTCCACTTCAGCTGTAGTAGTGCCTAAATCTTCTTTTATCCATTCAATTAAGTTTGAAATGCCCCGCAATGGAGAGCGTAAATCATGAGAAGCCACATAGGTAAACTCTTTCAGGCTAGTGTTATTTTCTTTTAGCTCAGTTTCCATTCGTTTTCGTTCTGTTATATCTAATAACGACACAAACACCATATCTTCGTCATTGGTATTTATAAAAGGGCTCAAGCCTACTTCAACTGGGAATTCTTTTCCGTCTTTGTGTAAGGCGGTTAAATCTCTGCCTGCTCCCATACTTCTGACACTGGGCTCACGGTGAAATGAATGACGAAGGGCAGAGTGATGCCCTTGGTAGCGCTGCGGTAATAACATTTCCATTTTTTTATCGAGTAGTTCTATTTCACTGTAACCAAAAGATTTACATAACGATTGATTTACCGCTTGTATAATGCCCGCTTGGTCAACTATTAACACACCATGTGGTGCAGCCTGAATAGAGCGTTGAAACATATTATTTGCGCGCAGCCTTTGCGATATATCTACTAATGTGGCTAAAACTAACTCTTGTTGTCCGTGTATTGGGTTTAAACCTATTTCAATTGGGATTTGCTTACCATTTTTTTGACTCGCAAATAACTCACGGCCTTCACCCATTAATCGTTTTCGAGGGTTAGCAAAAAACTGACTCATCAAATGGGTATGGTTCGCTTTAAATTGCGCCGGAAGTAAACTATCTATGTTCATTCCTATGAGTTCTGAATCCTCATAGCCCAGTATTTCAGATAGTTGACTATTGGCAAAAAGGATCTGAGCATCAGTATTAACTATCATTGCCCCCATGGGTAAACAATTAACTAGCTGAGTTAAAAACGTCTCATCCATATTTATATTTGAACTTAGTGAGTTAGATTTTTTATTTACTTTTTTAAGGTCCATCAAGCATCCGGCAAGTAAATTTAGTTCCCATAATATAGTAATAGTCGAACAAGTAATGAACAGCAAACTTAGAGGAAGAACCTGTTATTTAAATACCCATTTTAATAATTTCTTCTTATATTTTAGCGAGTCGTTATAGGTGAAAAAGACATATTGATTTAGGGTTGGGGTGGGGAATATTAGTTGTAGTGCTTATTAGATATAGCTTTGTTTTAGATAACCCTACACTCTATCGCAAAGGATTCAAAAATGCTGATTTTAGTACGGCTACTATTTGTGTTAACTATTTATTGGCGCTCGGCATGTCTTGAAAACAAACTAATGTATAGAAAAGGCCAAATCTTGACTTCAGACATCATACTTATTGAATGCCTGCCCACAGCTGCATATCAATAAACTCAAGCCAATACATCAAAAAGTAAAAGTAGATACGTGCTTCTTTATTATTTGAAAAGTATTTAAGTGAGGCGTCACATAATCTCAATACCTCTGAAATCAAAAAAGCAGAAAAACAGTCAATAAATTGGTTGGTGCGATAAATGTGCGATATTTTTTATTATTAAATTAGGTAGTACGACAGGAAAATAGTTTTAACTAGAGAAAATAGAATTTAAAGAGGGATTAATGGTCGGTATGGAGAGATTCGAACTCTCGACCCCTGCCACCCCATGACAGTGCGCTACCAAGCTGCGCCACATACCGACTTCGATAGCAATAGTACGTGTATTTATAAAAAAATCAATAAGCTTTTGTTTGTTTGGATGTTTATTGCGCAAGCGTGTGATTTTAAGCGCTTGCGCAGAGTGTTTTACACGGCCTGAGTCTTTATTTAACCACTGGTTGATCGTGTTATACATTTCATCTCGTAGTATTGGTTGGGCAGTTTTGTTAGGGTGTAAGTTATCGTTTTGCATTAGCTCGCTTTTTCCTGCTACTTTAAGCACAAAAAACGGCATTAAATGCGAGTCGGTAGCTTCACTAACACTGGCAAAACTATCGGTAAACATTTTACTGTAACGCGGGCCATAGTTAGGTGGAATATATATTTCCATAAGTGCGGTTTGCGCATCTGCAGCTTGGCTTTTTTCAATTAAAGCCGTTAAGTTAGCCTGCATTTTAGTGATAGGAAAACCGCGTAGGCCATCATTAGCACCGAGCTCAATAAGTACGTGAGTGGGTTGATATTGTTCAAGTAGCGCGTCTAATCGGCGCAATGCACCGCCGGTGGTTTCGCCGCTAATACTGGCATTAACTAAGTTGATAGGGCGTTGCTTGGCATCGTATTTATCTTGTAACAATTGCACCCAGCCTTGTTCTTGTTTTAAGCCATAGGCTGCGCTTAAACTATCACCAAGTATTAAAATCGTGTTGTTAGCTGCCGCGTGTAGTGGGTTAATAACTAAAAATAAAATGAATACACAACGTAGGATTGAATGAGTCATATGTCAGCGCTTTCTCAATTAAATATAATTCAAGTAAATGGTCTATCTAAAGTGGTTTCCACCTTTGAAGGTGAGTTGTCCATCCTCAGCGACATCAGCTTTAATGTCAAGCATGGCGAGTCTGTTGCCGTAGTAGGCACCTCTGGTTCCGGTAAGTCTACATTATTGAGCTTGCTAGCAGGGCTTGATACCGCCAGCAGTGGCGAGGTAATGTTAGATGGTGAGCCTTTGCACAAGTTAGATGAAGAAGCGCGAGCAGCACTGAGAGCCGCTAAAGTTGGCTTTGTGTTTCAGTCTTTTATGTTGGTGCAAAGTTTAACCGCACTTGAAAATGTGATGCTACCCGCTGAGCTTGCTGGCGAATACGACGCTAAAGAGCAAGCGCTCGCGCTACTTGAAAAGGTTGGCTTGAGCCATCGTATTGATCATTACCCGTCGCAGTTATCTGGTGGTGAGCAACAACGAGTTGCGATTGCTCGTGCATTTGTGGGTTCACCTAAAATACTGTTTGCCGACGAGCCATCAGCTAACCTAGATAGCAAAAATGGCCACATGATAGAGGCGTTATTATTTGATTTAAATAAGCAAAATGGTACTACGCTTATTTTAGTTACCCACGATGAAGCACTGGCGCAAAAGTGTGAACGTATTATTCAGATTGAAGCCGGTGAGCTGGTACACAATTCAACTGAGGAAATGGCAAATGTGGGCTAAATTAGCACTTAAACTATTTTCTCGAGAGTTTCGCCGTGGTGAACTAACCGTTATAAGCGCAGCCATTGCTTTAGCGGTATTAACCGTGCTTACTTTATCTATGGTAACCGAGCGAATCGCAGAAAGTATTGCGCAAAAAAGTAGTGCCTTTATTGCAGCCGATAGGGTGTTGGCCAGTAACCATGCCATAGATACCGCTTATATTACTCAAGCTAAACAGCAAAACCTCAAAACAGCGCAAATGGTGTATTTTGATACAATGCTGTTTGCAAACGATGAAATGCAATTTAGCTCAGTAAAAGCTGCGTCAAACAGTTACCCGCTTAAAGGCCAGTTAAAGGTTAAGTCGGGCTTAAACGCAGAAACAGAAGTTGCCCTAGGGGCACCAACCCCCGGTAACGTGTGGTTAAGTGAATCGGTTTTTTATAGTTTAAATATAAACGTAGGCGACCAAGTTGAGCTGGGTGCTGCGTTATTCAATGTGGAAAAGGTGATTGTTGAAGAACCCGATGCGCCGTTTAATGTGTTCTCTAGTAGCCGCAGGGTACTTATTAATATTGACGACGTACCAAAAACTGAAGTAATACAGCCTGGTAGCCGTGTATTTTACCGCCAGTTGTATGCAGGTGATGAAAGCGACATAAATAGTTTTTACGATTGGCTAAAACCGCAACTTAAAGAAAACCAAAATTGGTATGGTGTTAAAGACCGCCAATCGCCTATTTCAAATAGCTTAAATAGAGCTGAAAGCTTTTTGTTATTAGCCGGTTTGCTAGGGATTATTTTAGCCGCGGTTGCTATTGCAGTATCGGCTAAGCGCTATTGTGAGCGTCAATACGACCCAGTCGCAATGATGAAAACTTTAGGTGGCAGTCGCGATATGATCCGTAAAATTTACCTTATGCACTTATTAATGGTATGTACCATGGCGGTGGTTGTTGGCCTAGCTATTGGCTATGGTTTGCAAGAGATGGCCACCGGTTATTTAGCTAAAAGTATGGGTACCGAACTGCCCATGGCTGGTTTTAAGCCTTGGCTGGTGGCGATTAGTACAGGGGTTATTTGTGCGGTTATGTTCTCTATTAAGCCACTTTTAGATTTATTTGATATCCCACCGCTCAGAGTACTTCGCCGTAACTTAGGTGATCGCCTTGCGGTAAGTAAAATTCATTTAGGGCTAAGTGCACTCACCGTGTTTTTATTAATGTGGTTATTTAGTAATAACATAAAAATTACGCTTATTTTGTTTGTCTCAACGCTTGCGCTTATTTTGGTGTTATTTTTAATCTCTAAGTTAATATTTGGCGGTGGCCGCAAGCTTGGCTTAAAGCCGGGTAACAGCTGGTCGTTGGCTATTGCGTCTATTCAAAAGCGCGCCAATGTTAATGCAGTGCAGTTAATTAGCTTTTCGTTAGCGATTAAATTACTGTTATTTTTAATTGTGCTTAAAAACGATATTATTTCTGATTGGCAGTCACAATTACCAAGTGATGCACCTAATGCTTTTTTAGTGAATATTACGCAAAATGAACTGGACCCAGTTAATGAATATTTAGCACAAAAAGGCATTCAGGTGTCGGAGTTTTACCCGACTATTCGTGGTCGTGTAAATGCCGTCAACGGTGAAGCGGTTGCGCGTGAAGTGTCACTGCAAGACAACGAGAAAAAAGACGAAGAAGCCCGCTCAGGCATTGGCCGCGAGCTCAATTTAACCTGGCTTGACGAAGTCCCTTCGCAAAATGACATTATCGATGGCAAGTGGTTTGGCGATGACGCCGTTGCCGAGGCCTCACTGGAAGAGTCAATGATGCAGCGCCTCGATGTTAAATTAGGCGATACGCTTACATTTTTAATCGGTGCGCAGTCGTTCGACGCTAAAATTACCAGTGTACGTAAAGTAAATTGGGCTACCCTCAAGCCTAACTTTTTTATTATTTTAAGCCCAGATGTACTTAGCGACTTTCCGGCAACCTATATTTCATCGGTACGCATTGAGCCTGAGCAAAAGCGCGACTTTAGCCAGTTATTACGTTCATACCCCACTATTACAGCAATAGATGTAGATAATTTTGTTAAGCAAATACAGTCGACTATTGAGCAAGTGTCGTTAGCCATTGGTTTTGTATTGGCTATTGTGGTGTTATGTGGTGCGTTGGTACTAATATCGCAGGTGCAAGCAAGCTTAGGTGAGCGCATGCAAGAAATAGTAATATTGCGTACATTAGGCGCTAAAAGTCGATTAATAAAAAATGCTACTTTGTATGAGTTTTTATTGCTTGGCGGTTTAGCCGGACTGGTAGCTGCATTTTTCAGTGACATTGCACTGTTAATAGTGCAGCAGCAAATGTTTGATTTGGCGGGTAAGCTGCATCCAAATATTTGGATTATTGGCCCCGTTGCTGGTGGCGTGTTTGTAGCAGGTTTAGGTTATTTTATGATTGCCCGTACGCTCAAACAAAACACCCAAGGCTTAGTGCGCGCATTGGCGTAAACTTTTTGGCCAAATAGAGTTTAAATGCCTACTTTTTAAGTAGGCATTTTTGTTTTGGCTTGGTACTGGTAATTTATACAGTGCTCTGGCATTATTAGCATTATTAATAAATAACAATAATGAGAATGCTGTTTGGCCATTATTTTAGGGATCGATCCGGGCTCGCGTTTAACGGGTTACGGTGTGGTTGCGCACCAAGGTGCTAAGTTTACTTACTTAGGCAGTGGCTGTATTAAATTAGCCGATCACGACTTTCCCACCCGACTTAAAATGATCTACCAAGGTATTACGCAGCTTATAGAGCAGTTTTCGCCTGAAACCTTTGCTATAGAAAAAGTATTTATGGCGCATAACCCTGATTCTGCTTTAAAACTTGGTCAAGCTCGTGGTGCTGCCATTGTCGGTGCCTCTATGGCCGACTTACCAGTGTTTGAATACTCAGCACGGCAAATAAAGCAAGCTGTAGTGGGTAACGGTGGTGCCGATAAATCGCAAGTACAACATATGGTTAAAAATATACTTAAACTGCCGGGTACGCCACAAGCCGATGCAGCAGATGCACTCGCGATTGCGATTTGCCATGCTCACTCTGAACAAAATTTAATAAAACTAGCGGGTAGCGCAAGCAAAACCGTTAGAGGACGTCTAAGGAAATAACAATGATAGGTCGCTTAAACGGCGTGTTAGTTGAAAAACAGCCCCCAGAAATATTATTAGAAGTGAGTGGTGTTGGCTACGAAGTACAGATGCCAATGACCTGTTTTTATGATTTACCCAAAGTCGGCGACAACGCCATTGTGTACACTCACTTTGTAGTACGCGAAGACGCACAGTTATTGTTTGGCTTTAATAATAAAACCGAACGAGCCTTATTTAGAGAGCTGTTAAAAGCCAATGGCGTAGGGCCAAAATTGGGTTTAGCTATTTTGTCTGGTATGTCGGCGCAGCAGTTTGTAAGTTGCGTAAATAATGAAGATGCTACCGCTTTGGTTAAATTGCCAGGTGTGGGTAAAAAAACCGCAGAGCGTTTAGTGCTCGAAATGAAAGACCGATTAAAAAATTGGGGCAACGATTTATTTACCCCGTTTAGCGATAGCGCCGTAATAGAGCCTGCGAGCGATGCAACTATAGCCAATAATGCGGCCGATGATGCGGTTTCGGCGTTAGTGGCGCTCGGTTATAAATTGCCACAAGCGCAAAAAGCAGTAAAATCAGTAAGCAAACCCGATATGTCGACTGAGGTTCTAATTAAAGAATCTTTGAAATCAATGCTGTGAGTAAATTATGATCGAAGCTGATCGCTTAATAGATGCTGCTGAAAAAACCAATGAAGACACCATAGACCGTGCTATTAGGCCTAAGTTACTGGCTGACTACCGTGGTCAGCCGCATGTTAAGCAACAAATGGAAATATTTATTGAAGCTGCGCGAAGCCGCAGCGAAGCGTTGGATCATTTATTAATATTTGGTCCGCCAGGCTTAGGTAAAACCACACTTGCTAATATTGTAGCCAATGAGCTAAATGTAAATATTAAAACCACCTCGGGCCCTGTGCTTGAAAAAGCCGGCGATTTGGCGGCATTGCTTACTAACCTTGAAGAGGGTGATGTACTATTTATTGATGAAATACATCGCTTAAGCCCGCAAGTAGAAGAAATACTCTACCCTGCAATGGAAGATTACCAGCTCGATATAATGATAGGTGAAGGGCCAGCAGCACGCTCTATTAAGCTTGATTTACCTGCATTTACTTTAATTGGCGCAACTACCCGTGCGGGGTCATTAACCTCACCACTGCGTGACCGCTTTGGTATTGTACAGCGTTTAGAGTTTTATTCTGTGGAAGACTTATCGCATATTGTGGGGCGCTCAGCGCATTACCTTGATTTAGTAATGTGTGACGATGGCGCCGCCGAAATAGCCAAGCGCTCTCGTGGCACGCCGCGTATTGCAAACCGTTTATTGCGCCGTGTGCGCGATTACACCCAAGTTAAATCAGATGGTACGGTTAATGCTGAGGTTGCTCAACAAGCCCTCGATATGATTGATGTTGATAAAAGTGGTTTTGATTACATGGACCGCAAATATTTACTCGCCATTATTGAAAAATTTATGGGTGGCCCCGTTGGCCTCGACAACTTAGCCGCTGCCATAGGCGAAGAAAAAGAAACCATAGAAGATGTGATTGAGCCGTTTTTAATTCAACAAGGCTTTATTCAGCGCACGCCACGCGGACGAATTGTGTCGGATAATGCGTACCATCATTTTGGTTTGTTACCTAAAAAAGATTAAAGATTAATTAGGTTCTTTCTAAAGCCACTGTCATTTTATCGACAGTGGCTTTTTAGTATGGGCAAAGGTTAAATTGAGACGTATTTTACTTTGCCAATAATTCACTGAGCGTTAAGACATATCAGGCTATTGTTCGCCTGCTGTGACAGTGTTTAGGCCGAATTTAGATGGTTTGCTAAATTGCAGGCAAAAAAAAGCCCGCAAAAAATGCGGGCAAACAACAAGTTTAAGGAAGTAATCTAGGGAACTACGTTTTACTTGTTGAGGTCATACCCCAAGAAGTAAAAAAGTAATACGAAATAAATCATATTACGAGGAACTGGATTCAATGAAATAGCTTTCATTTAATGCGCTAGCTCGGTATGGGAGAATAATACCGAAGCGACACAATTTGTTCAAACTAGAAAATTTATATTTTCAGATAAAAAAAACTAATAGCAGGGGTTTTTTGTTTTAGCTTATTGTTGCATGTTAATTAATCATTAATTCTATAAGTTAATGAAATGCTTTGTTTATGTATATTAACATATTAACGTTCGGTATTAGTTTTACTATTACGTTAAGGTAAGGATGTGGTAATTATGAGTGCTTATGCATTAATTTTGAATAAACAGCGTGTTTTTGTAACTCTTTAGTGAATCTAAGCGCGCTAATATACAGCCTTGTTGTTATTTATTTATACAGTAGAACAAGAGTTAAATAGTAAATATTGAGTAAAGCTGTTTTTTTAACGTTTTTTGTTGTCTATTCACAGCAATATCGTTGTCAGCAGGAAATACACTAGATACACTAGCTAAACTTTAATGGTGGCGAATGTATTGCTAAGTTACCTTACTCAAATAAATCAATTTGATGTTTTTAATTATTTAGGAGTTTAACGTGGGATCAGGGCTTAATTTTTTAGATCTAATTCTAGAAGCCAGTTTGCTTGTGCAATTAGTAATGCTAGCGTTGGTTGCTATGTCGGTTATGTCGTGGGCTATTATTTTTCAACGTAAAAAAGCCATCTCTGACGCCTTAGCAAATGCCAAAAAATTTGAGCAACGTTTTTGGTCTGGTGTTGACCTGAGTAAGTTATATAACGAAATTTCATCACGCGGTGGCCAATCAGCTGGCATTGAAGCGTTATTCACTTCAGGCTTTAAAGAGTTTGCACGTCATAAAAAAAATACCTTTCAAAGTGCGGGCATTGTAATGGAAGGCACACACCGTTCGATGCGGGTTGCGCTTTCTCGTGAAATAGAAAAACTAGAATCAAGCTTATCGTTTTTAGCAACAGTGGGTTCAATTAGCCCATACATCGGCTTATTTGGTACGGTGTGGGGTATTATGAATGCCTTTATTGCTCTAGGTGAAGTAAAGCAAGCAACCTTACAAATGGTTGCACCCGGTATCGCAGAGGCACTAATTGCTACAGCAATGGGTTTATTTGCGGCAATTCCAGCTGTTATTGCTTACAACCGATTTGCTAATAAAGTTGAAAAGTTAGAATCTCACTACATTAACTTTATGGAAGAATTTGCCAATATCTTACACCGTCAAGCAGCTACCCAAATAGAGGCTCAAGCGAATGTACCAGCGTAAAAAGCGTCGCCCAGTCGCAGAAATTAATGTAGTACCATACATTGATGTAATGTTGGTGCTGCTTATTATATTTATGGCCACTGCGCCGTTAATTACTCATGGTGTAAAAGTCGACCTACCAAAAATGGAAGAGTCGGACTTAGTCGATACCAAGGACACGCCACCCATTATTGCCTCTATTGATGCCGATGGTAAGTATTACGTAAGTGTAGGTACCGATCCTGAAGAGCCAATGGAAGCATTAGATGTAGCTGCAGTAATTAAACTACAACTAATGAAAAACCCGGATGTGCCTGTGATGATAAAAGGCTCGGGTAAAGTGTCGTATCAGGAAGTGTTACTGTTAATGGACTTTTTAAAAAATGCAGGTGTACCGTCGGTCGGGTTAATGACCGAATCCTTTGAGGGGACCAAGTAACTGTATGAGTAGTTCATTAATTAAATCAGTATTGCTGCATTTAGCGTTAGGTGGGTTTTTGTATGCGTCAGCAAACATTCATCCTCCTAAACCTAAAGTAATGGAAGTGACGCTTAATGCGGCTATTCCTGAACCAGAGAAAGCGGTTTCGGCGGTTACGGTTGATCAAAAGCAAGTTGAGCAAAAAATAGCTGAGCTTAAAAAGAAAGAAGATGATAAAAAGCGTGCTGAAGATAAACGCATTCGCGATTTAGAACGCAGAGCAGCCGATGCACGTAAACAGCGTGAAGCTGAAGCAAGGCGCATTAAAAAGCTTGAACAGCAGCGCAGAGCGAAAGAAAAAGAAACCGCAGAAGCGCAAGCACAAGCTAAAAAAGCCCGAGAAATAGAACAGCGCGAGCGAGCAAAAGCTAAGCAAGCCGAAAAGCAAAAGCAAGAAGCTGAAAACGCGGCAAAAGCAGCTGCCGATAAACGCAAAGCGGAAGAAGCGGCACTTAAAAAAGCTGAAGAAGAGCGTAAAAAACGCGCTGAAGAAGCAGAACGTAAACGTCAGCAAGCATTGCAAGAACAAATGCTGCAAGAGCAACTTGCCAAAGAGCAGGCGGCTCGTAATAAAATACGTCAACAGCAAGTAGTCAGTGAAGTTGATAAATTCCGCGCTCTAATTATGGCGCGTATTCAACAAAACTTACTAATTGATGAAAAAATGAAAAACCAGCAATGCCGCATTAATATCCGTCTTGGATTTAATGGGCTAGTAACGCAGGTAAAATCGTTAGGCGGTGATAAGTTAGTGTGTGAGGCTGCATTAAGAGCCGTTCGCATGGCCGACACATTACCGGTATCTAAAGACAAAGACGTATTCGAGCAACTAAAGAATATTAATATAACCATCGCGCCAGAGTTTTAAGGGATGACATGTTTAACAAAATTAAAATAGCCTGTTTAGTTTTAATATTAGGATTTCAAAGTGTGGCACATGCAGCACTTGAAATTGTTATTACTGAAGGTATAGACGGCGCAAGACCGATTGCGATTGTGCCATTTAAATACCAAGGTATTGGTCCTATTCCAGAGCAGCTAAGTGATGTAATTGCTGCCGATTTAATGCGCAGCGGCAAGTTTAAGCCTGTGAGTGTGTCGCAAATGCCGCAACAACCTCACAAAGATGCGGATATTGATTACAGTGCTTGGGTAAATCAAGGTGTAGAGGCTGTATTGGTTGGTGAAGTAGAACAGCAAACCAACGGACGCTATTTAGTGCGATATGAGCTGGTTGATGTTATTCGCGGCCAAATCACTGGCGGTGAAACACAAATGATGAGCAGCGGTAAGCTGATTCAAAGCCAAGATCATATTTTAGAAGCGCGTCAAAGCGTGATTGGTGAAACTGGCTTTCGTCGTTACTCGCACCGCATCAGTGATGTAATTTATGAAAAACTTACCGGTGAAAAAGGCGCGTTTTTAACAAAAATAGCCTATGTTATTGTTCGTGATACTGATGAAAAGCCTTATCAGTTAGTGGTTGCTGACTACGATGGCTTTAATGAACAAGTATTATTGCGCTCAAAAGAGCCATTAATGTCGCCAGTATGGTCACCAGATGGCACAAAATTAGCGTATGTAACATTTGAAAATCGCCAGAGCCAAATATTTATTCAAGACATTTATACCGGTAAACGTGAATTGATCACCAGCTATAAAGGAATTAACGGTGCGCCGCAGTTCTCGCCAGATGGTAAAAAGCTACTGTTGGTGCTGTCAAAAGATAAAACTGGTGCAACTGAGGTTTACTTATTAGACTTACTAACACGTAAAGAGACACGATTAACTCGCCATCGCAGTATAGATACCGAACCTTCGTGGTACCCAAATGGTCAAGATATAGTATTTACGTCGGAAAGGGGTGGTAATGCTCAGATTTATAAGTTAAATTTAAAAACTGGCAGATCTCAAAGATTAACCTTTGACGGTGACATGAACCTAGCGGGTTCTATTTCGCCAGACGGAAAAGAATTAGTGATGGTAAACCGTACTAACGGACAGTATCATCTTGCTAAGAAAGAGTTGGCTACAGGTGCGTTCCAAGTTTTAACCCGAACTCGCCTTGATGAATCGCCGAGCATAGCGCCAAATGGCTCGATGATTATATATAGCACGCTCCATAATAATAAACAGGTACTTGCGCTAGTATCGATGGACGGCCGTTTTAAAGCACGCTTACCTGTGCTTGATGGACAAGTAAAGGCACCGGCTTGGTCGCCATATTTACAGTAATAATTGCTGGTTTACTCAAAATAGGAATCTACTCAATGCAACTTAACAAAATACTTAAAGGCCTGCTAATTGCTG
This sequence comes from Pseudoalteromonas sp. BSi20439, assembly GCF_000241165.1. Lineage (NCBI taxonomy): Bacteria > Pseudomonadati > Pseudomonadota > Gammaproteobacteria > Alteromonadales > Pseudoalteromonadaceae > Pseudoalteromonas > Pseudoalteromonas sp. BSi20439. Next base: position 1,432 of record NZ_BADW01000216.1, on the reverse strand, counting down.
TGCCAGTAATGACACTAGCAGCTTGTAGCTCATCTTCAGATATCGATGAAAATGCAGCTAACCAGTCAAATCAAGCAACTGTTGAACAAACAACTGATACAGTTGAAGTAGCAACAATGACGCCAGAGCAACAAGCTGAAGAGCAACTTCGTCAAAAGTACGAAGCGCTTCGTCAAGAGCAAATCATTTACTTTGGTTTTGACACTGCAACGATTCAAGGTCAATACGGCGAGCTACTTCGTGCACACGCTGAGTTTTTAGTTAAAAACCCTTCAGTTAAAGTATTAATCGAAGGCCACGCAGATGAGCGCGGTACGCCAGAGTACAACATTGCACTGGGTGAGCACCGTGGACAAGCAGTTGAAAAATACCTACAAAGTTTAGGTGTTTCTGAAAGCCAAATTTCAGTAGTTAGCTACGGCGAAGAGAAGCCAATGGTTAAATCTCGCACTGAAGAAGCTTTCGCTAAAAACCGCCGTGCGGTACTAGTTTACTAAGATAAGAGATATTATGAAGCCGAAAATTATTTTGGCAGCCATGATATTGAGCGGGAGCACCCAGTTAATGGCTGCTCCCGCTCCTGTTTCAGAAGCTGCAAGTTCACAGTCGAGCATTGAAAAGCGTTTAGCGACGCTTGAAAAGATGATGCAACAGCGTAACTTCTTACAAGTAGAGTTACAGCAACAGCTTAACTTACTGCAAGATGAAGTGAGTCAAATTCGCGGTGTTACCGAAGAGCAAAGCTATAAACTAGAAAAAGTATTGCAGCGCCAACGCGAGCTTTATCAAGAAATTGAGAACCGTGTTAGCCAAGCGTATGCAAAGCCGACCGCTCCAGCGCCTACAACAGACTACACACAGCCTAGTAATGAGCAGAGCTACAGCAGCGATTTATCTGAAAACGAAGCGTACGAACGTGCTGTTGCGCTTATAATGAAAGATAAACGCTACGACCAAGCTATTCCAGAATTTCAAGCGTTCTTAACAACGTATCCAAATTCAGTGTACACCTCAAACGCACATTATTGGCTGGGGCAACTATTAACGATTAAAAATGACGGTGTAAAAGCAGCCGAGCACTTTAAAGTAGTTGTTAACGAATTTCCAAATTCAAATAAACGCCCAGATGCGATGTTAAAGCTTGGTACACTTTTACAAGAGCAAGGTTTGAAGGCAGAAGCACAAAAAATACTGAATGAGCTTATCAATCAGTACCCAAGTACAACTGCTGCTAAATTAGCCACAGATCGCTTATCAAAATAAATGTTGATGCTTGATTAGACTGCTTTTTGTCATAAGCGGTCTAAAATTGCTCAACTAGACATAAAAACTTAAAAAAAGAGACAATTTCGGTTGCACTCATTTTATAAATAAGTATTATAAGCGCCCGCAGCAAACGAATGGTAACCCCACTCGAAATGCGACAAAAAGA